>DYKL01000228.1 GCA_020722645.1 Acetofilamentum sp.
GTTGTAAATGCTTCTGCAGAACCTCTTGCCGGAGCTGTTGATTTTACAAAATTTGCTAAAGAAAATAATATTACCGTTTTTTATATTTCTAACAGACATACCGACGAATTAGAACCTACTTTGCAAAATTTGAAACAAAAAGATTTCGCTTTTGCCGAAGAAGAATATTTGTTGCTTAAACAAGAAACATCAGACAAATCGTCAAGACGTGATTATGTAGCTGAAAATTACGAAATTATTATGCTTGTGGGTGATAATCTCAGAGATTTTGATGAAATATATGGCAAAAGAGGCAATGACTATGGATTTAATAATGTTTATGCTAATAGAGAATTATTCGGCTCTCTGTATTTTATCCTGCCTAACCCTATGTACGGAGAATGGGAAAAAGCATATAATAATGCTGAAGGAGAAACATCACAGGAACAAAAAATAGAAAACATGAAAAAAAGCCTGTCCGGATTTTAACCTGTTTCATTCCTGCGGTTGGAATCGTCTCTTACTTCAACCCCAGGTATTGGTATATTTTACTGAGTATTTTTAAATTTCGGCAATTCAAGTATTTCCAAATCTTTCATATTTTTACCTTCAATTACTAATCTTACAGCTGTTCTGACTTTATGAAATCCGCTTATACCAAAAGCTCCCGCGTTAATATGCAATAAATTCAACTTTTTATCAAACATTACTTTTAAAATGTGAGAATGACCTGAAATAAACAAATCCGGCGGATTATTGTAAATTTCAGGTTTTACCATTCTGTCATAATTGCCGGGATAACCTCCTATATGCGTCATCCAGACGTTTATTTCTTCAACCTTAAATTTTTCGTGCATCTGGAACAATGAACGTATATCTTGTCCATCAATGTTACCCCATACGGCTCTTAAAGGTTTGAACTTTTGTAGTTTTTCAGCTATTTCAATACTTCCGATGTCTCCGGCGTGCCATATTTCGTCAACATTAGCGAAAAAATTGAAAATTTCGTCAGTCAAATAAGAATGTGTATCAGACAATATCCCGATTTTTTTCATAATTATTTCTGATTATCTTGAATAATTGGGAGCTTCTCGCGTAATTGTAACATCGTGCGGATGACTTTCGACCATTCCTGCATTTGAAATTTTTACAAATTTGGCTTTTTTCAAATCTTTAAGACTGTTAGCTCCGCAATATCCCATGCCTGATTTTAAACCTCCTACAAGCTGGTAAAAAACTTCGCCCAAATTACCTTTATACGGAACTCTTGAAACAATGCCTTCGGGAACAAGTTTTGAAATTTCTTCTTCCATATCCTGAAAATATCTGTCTTTTGAACCATCTTGCATAGCCTCAACAGAACCCATTCCTCTGTATGTTTTATATTTTCTGCCTTGATAAATAATTGTTTCTCCCGGAGATTCTTCAACACCTGCAAATAGAGAGCCTGCCATTATTGTAGAAGCACCTGCGGCAAGTGCTTTAACAATGTCCCCTGAGTATCTTATCCCACCGTCTGCAATAACAGGAATGTCCAATCCCTGTAGAGCTTCTGCTACATTGTAAATAGCTGTAATTTGAGGAACACCCACACCGGCAATCACTCTTGTTGTGCAAATTGAACCCGGACCAATTCCGACTTTTACAGCATCAGCACCTGCTTCGGCAAGCATTATAGCTGCCTGACTTGTAGCGATATTTCCAACAATGATGTCTATTTGATTTCCGAAATCTTTTTTTAATTGTCGTAAAGTTTTGATAACTCCAAGACTGTGACCGTGTGCAGTATCTAAAACTATTGCGTCAACACCGGCTTCGACAAGTGCTTTTGCTCTTTTTGGGGTGTCAGCACCTATTCCAACGGCAGCAGATACGAGTAATTGTCCTTTTTTGTCTTTACTTGCATACGGACGGTCTTTTGCTTTTGTAATGTCTTTGTATGTTATTAAACCGACTAATTTGCCGCTTTTGTCAATTACAGGTAATTTTTCGATTTTATGTTTCTGTAAAATGTCGGCAGCTGCTTCTAAGTCAATGTTTACATCGGTTGTTATAAGATTTTCAATAGTCATTACCTGACTGATTTTCTGGCTCAGGTTTTTTTCGAACCTTAAATCGCGGTTTGTTACAATTCCGATAAGTTTTTGTTGGTTATCAGTAACAGGAATGCCGCCAATTCTGTACCTGTTCATAATTTGCAATGCATCACCGACACTTTTATCTTTGTTTATTGTAATTGGGTCAATTATCATTCCGTTTTCCGCCCGTTTTACTTTTCTGATTTCCTGTGCCTGTCTCTCGATACTCATATTTTTGTGGATTACTCCGATACCTCCTTCACGGGCAATTGCTATTGCCATTGCACTCTCGGTTACAGTATCCATCGCTGCCGAAATAATTGGCATATTTAGCGAAATATTTCTGCTGAATTTTGTGCTCACATCAACACTTCTGGGTAATACTTCCGAATATGCCGGAATAAGTAATACGTCATCAAAGGTTAATGCTTCTTCGGTTATTCTTTCTGTTAAAAATGACATTTTATTATTTTTTACAGTGTTATTTTTGGTTTGCAAATATATTTTAAAAAATTCATTGAAACTAAAATTATATTTAGTGAAAAAAATTTTTTTGATTGAATTATATTTTATTTTTACGCCCAAAATTTTTTTTATGACGATTAAAATTAAAGAAGTTAAAACAAAATCGGATTTGCGTAAGTTTATTTATTTACCCGCAAAAATTCACCAAAACCATAAAAACTGGGTGCCTCCGATATATTCAGATGATTTTGTTTTTTTTAACAGCAAAAAGAACAAATCTTTTTCTTATTGTGATACTATTTTATTACTTGCATACAAAAATGATAAATTAGTAGGTAGAATAATGGGAATTATTCATAAAAAATATAATGAATTGCACAACGAATCAAACGCAAGATTTTCATTTATAGAAACTTACGATGATTTTGAGGTTTTTGAAGCTCTAATAAATTATATTGAAAATTGGGCAAAAAATAATTATTGCAACAAAATAGTCGGACCCTTAGGTTTTTCAGACAAAGACCCACAAGGCTTTATGATTGAGGGGTTTAACGAGCCGATTGTCATTTCTTCCAATGCAAATTTTGAATTTGTTAATTCTTTTATAGATAGATTGAATTATGTGAAAGAAGTCGATTTTGTCGTTTACAAAATTCCGGTACCGGCTGAAATTCCGGCTTTTTATGAAGCAATTTTCAAAAGAGCAGTAAACGGGAAAAAAATTAACATCATAGAATTTCAGAGCCGCAGGCAATTAAAACCATATATAAAACCAATTTTAACCTTATTAAACGAAACATTTAAAGAAATTTACGGTTTTATTCCTTTTGAGGAACACGAAATGAATGACTATGCAAATCGTTATATTTATTTATTAGACCCTCAGTTTGTAAAGGTTATTACTGATTACGATAACAATCCACTTGCTTTCATAATTGGAATGCCCGATATAAGCGAAGGTGTAATTAAAGCAAAAGGAAAACTGCTACCTTTCGGTTTTTTCAAAATTGTTGCTAATCAAAAAAAGACAAAACAACTTACTTTGTTGCTTGGCGGTATAAAAGAAACATTCAGGGGACAGGGGTTTGATGTTATTCTGGGTAAACTGACTCTCGAATCTGCTATTAAAAGAGGTTTTGAATTTATCGACAGTCATCTTGAACTCGAAAATAATACAAAAGTCAGAAGCGAAATGGAAAGAATGGGTGGGAAAGTTTATAAAAAATACAGAATTTATCAAAAAAAATTGCTCTGATTTGGAGCAATTAAATTTTTTGTGTTACAAAAAAATATAATGTTTTTTAACTTTTTTCAAAACTTTCCATTTGCAGGACAAACCTTTTTGAAAAGTAACGTAATCACCCTTGCCGAATTTGTATTCACCTTTTGAAGTTTCTACAATCACTTCTCCTTCAAGGAAATAACAATGCTCTTCACTATCATAAAACCAGTCAAAAACTGATTCTTCTTTTTCCCAAACAGACCATGAAAAAACATCTTTTTCTTTTAATTGTTCAACATTTAATTTTTGAATTGTAACTTCCATATTACATAATTTATAAAGTTATCATTATTAAATTGTAAAGTCAGTAATTTGGTATTGTATTAAACCTGTTGATTTGCTGGTGGGGGCACCGGCAAAAGCGTGTATTACCGACGTTTAAGGTGTCCACACCTTAAATTTCAACGGTTTTAAACCAAGACCAATAATTTTTCTAATCTCACACCAATATTAATATCATACCTTCCAGTCTCAAAAGTTTTAAGCAACATCTATTATTATCATAACTCATAACTCATAATTCATACCTCATATTTCAAACATTTTACCTCATACTTCTCTCATTATCATCTTTTCTTTTTCATTTTTTTCTTACCCATCGTAGTCATAGTTTTCATCATTTTTTTCATTTGTCCGAACTGTTTAATAAGCGAATTTACTTCCTGCACTGTTGTACCGCTACCGTCAGCAATTCTTGCCCGGCGGCTACCGTTTAAAATTTCAGGATCTTTTCTTTCCTGAGGAGTCATTGAATAAATTATTGCTTCAATATTTTTGAAAGCATCATCGTCAATGTCAATATCTTTAATAGCTTTGCCAATACCGGGAATCATACCTACCAAATCTTTAAGATTTCCCATTTTTTTGATTTGTTTGATTTGACCTAAAAAATCTTCAAAATCGAATTGTTGTTTGGCGATTTTTTGCTGAAGTTTTTTTGCCTGTTCGGCATCATACTGTTCTTGTGCCTTTTCAACAAGCGACCTGATGTCGCCCATTCCCAGAATTCTGTCTGCAAGCCTGTCGGGATAAAAGATATCAATAGCATCAAGTTTTTCGCCGGAGCTGACGAATTTTATAGGTTTGTCAACAACGTATTTTATTGATAAAGCCGCACCACCTCTTGTATCTCCGTCTAACTTTGTAAGAACAACTCCGTCAAAATCAAGGACATTATTAAATTCTTTTGCAGTGTTCACCGCATCTTGACCGGTCATTGAATCAACAACAAAAAGAATTTCGTTTGGTTTAACAGCTTTTTTGATGTTTGAAATTTCGTTCATCATTTCCTGATCTATGGAAAGACGACCTGCAGTATCTATTATTACAACATTGTGATGATTATCTTTTGCGAACTGAATTCCATTTTCGGCAATCTGAACGGGATTTTTGTTTCCTTCTTCTGTATAAACCGGCACATTGATTTGTCCGGCTAAAACTTTGAGCTGTTCAATTGCTGCGGGTCTGTAAACGTCACCTGCAACTAAGAGCGGATTTTTTGATCGTTTTGTTTTTAAATATTTTGCTAATTTACCTGAAAATGTAGTTTTTCCGGAACCTTGTAAACCGGATATCAATATTATAGCAGGTTTCCCGTCTAAATTAATGTCTTCTGAAGTGCCTCCCATCAAAGCAATTAATTCATCGTGAACTATTTTGACCATCAACTGATTTGGCTCTATTGATGTCAAAACTTTTTGCCCCATTGCCTTTTCTTTTACTTTGTCTGTAAACTCTTTGGCAATTTTGTAATTAACATCAGCGTCAACTAATGCTCTTCGGATTTCTTTTAAACTTTCTGCTACGTTAATTTCTGTAATTCTGTGTTGTCCTTTTAAAATCTTAAAAGACCTTTCTAAACGTTCCGATAAATTTTCAAACATAATTTAAAGTATTGATATTCGTATTTAAAATTTGACTTGCAAAAATATAAAAAACAGATTAAAAAACTGAATTTTTTTCTTTATTTTATTAAGGATAAAAATTCGTAATTCATAATTCAATGTTGTTTAGTTGTAGATTTAATATATTGCCCCGCTGGGGCAAATGGTTTGGGTGTATTTTTTTACAAATATTAAGCCCCTCTGGGGCATTTTTTTATAACTAAACTA
>DYKL01000229.1 GCA_020722645.1 Acetofilamentum sp.
CGTTATTGGACAAGGTGGTTAAAATTCTCTTCAAATATTTATCTGAAATTTTCAATTCTTTTACTAAATCGGTAGCAGAATACAATTCATTTTTTTTAAGTGCCATATAGCTTATCGATCTGATTGCATATTGTGCTGTATTTGATAAATTCATACTTCTGTTCAATAAAAATTTAATCTCGCTGCAAAGATAAAAATAAGTTTTTAAATAAACAATACTTTGTTGTAGTATTTTTAAAATTTTATCAATCGAGTAAACATTTTTCAACTGTAAGTTTTTTTGTGACACTGTCAAAACAGCCTTTAATACATTGATTAATAATGATATAACAGAGGTTTGTCGAAACACAAGTCATTTATAATTAATAAATCACATAAAAATAATAGTTTGTTTAGTAATCACAAACGAAACTTATTGATAACAAATGAATTGCAAAAATATTTTTTTCAAATATAAAATAATTTATGAACCGAGACTTTGCTATCTCAACAGCTTGCTCCGATTTATCGGGGAAGTTAATAATGAGGGTTAAGGTACTTGATAGCAGTTCTGTATAAATATTCAACACATTTACGAAATATAAAACATTATTGTCCGAAACATAAAATACTATATTATAAGACTTTACATTTTAAAATTGCAATCAAAAGTATATATAAAACTTTTTATTTCGTTTAAGACTTCGTCTTAAATGCTCAAATAACTGCAAGTTTGTAACTTGCATTTTTCACCCGCCTTTTCGTCTCTGCGAGGCAAACGTCATTGCGAGTGAGAAGCAAAAAAAATTTTGCATAAAAGTAGAATGACAATAAAAAAAACGAAGTTTGTGTAAATTTGTAACTGCTCATGACTTAAACATGCAACTAACTAATAACCAACTATTTTAAAAAAGTTGTCATAGGTAGGCACGAAGTAGCTGACTCGCTAAAAACAGTTCGAGTTTGAGATTACTTCCCACTTCGTCCCTTGTGGTCGTAATGACGCAAAGCGAATGAGAATGCTAACGACAAATTGTCAATACAAGGTTTCGGACAATAATGATTACAAATCCAAAAAAGCAGTGATTGCTAATTTGGATTTACTATCCGAATTCAACTAATCGACTGATTTATAGAATTTTAAGATTACAAATCTAAAAAAGCAGTGATATTGTAAAAACACTTTAGTTATTAAATCCGAAAGATTTACCTTTTTGTTTTTCAACAACAAGATGTTTTATATCATCGGTAGTAACAGTTCGGATATTGTCGAAAGTTCTCTGATCTTTATTGGTATCAGCCATTCTGAGGTTTTGACGGCGAACAATATCTTCAATTAATTTTCTGACTTCACGGGCATTACCGAAATATTTGTCTTTGGATTTGTAAATTTCAGTAAGATAAGCCAGAAAATAATTTTTTGCTGTATCGTCAAATATTAAATCTCGTTCACCAAGCATAAATTCAGCAATCAGCAGCAGTTCCTGTTCTGAATAATCTCTGAAGTGCATTATTTTGTCGAAACGAGACATTAATCCCGGATTTGCTTTCATAAATCTATCCATGTTATCGGGATAACCGGCAGCAATAACTGCAAATTTACCGCGATGGTCTTCCATAGTTTTCAAAATTACTTCTACTGCCTCACCGCCAAAGCTGTTATGCTGGTCATCAGTAAGACCATAGGCTTCATCAATGAACAAGACACCACCCATAGCCTGATCGAGCATTTCTTTTGTTTTAATGGCAGTCTGCCCAACGTATCCGGCAATAAGCCCTTCGCGACCTGTTTCGACAACGTGACCTCGTTCAAGTAATCCGAGTGATTTGTAAATTTTTCCGAGAATACGGGCAACAGTTGTTTTCCCTGTACCGGGATTTCCGGTAAAAACAGCGTGCATAGAAAAGCTGTTTAGAACATCACGTCCTATTTCGCGGTAATATCTTACCAATTTTATAAGTTCAACAACATCTGTTTTAATATTGTCCAAGCCGATTAATTTATTCAAATCGTCGGCTGCATCTTGCAAACCTTGTTCATCAACTTCAATGTCAATTTTTGAAGCAGAAGAAGTACGTAACATTGACTGAACGTCAGCTTTCAAGATAGTAGAAATCTGTTCTTTTGATAAATTTTTAAAATTCGGGTCTTCTATTATTCTAAGTCCCATATTCATTTTAGCCTGATCAATCAAAGAATGAGCAAAACGGGCATTTCCAAAATTTTTGGTTCTGTTTCTGTATGCTTCAAGTAAAATTTTACGGATAATTTTCATTGCTTCCGGATCAATAGTAACAGCACGTTTTTCTGCACCATACTTTGCTATTTCGACTAATTCATCGGGGGTATAATCAGCAAAATGGAAATAATATTTGAATCTTGATTTCAAGCCGGGATTAGATTCAAGAAACACTTCCATTTCTTTTGGATAACCGGCAACCATAATTGCTATATCTCCCGGTCCGTCAGACATTTCTTTAATAATTATTTCAATAACCTCTCTTCCAAAGTCTTTTTCTTCTTCTTTAGTTCGGAATAATGCATAAGCTTCGTCAATAAACAAAATACCTCCACGTGCTTTGTCAATTGCTTTTTTGACTTTTGGTGCAGTTTGCCCGATAAATTCACCAACCAAATCGGTTCTGTCAACTTCGTGCACGTGTCCGCCGGATAATAATCCCATTTGTTGGTATAATTTGCCCAGTAATCTGACGACTGTGGTTTTTCCTGTGCCGGGATTACCTGTGAATACGCTATGCAGAGTAAGTTTTTCTTCTTCTGTAAAACCTTTTTCCTGTCTGAGTTTTATAAAATCCAAATATTTGATGTGTTCGGTAATTTTTCGTTTAATTTCACGTAAACCAATCAATTCATTTAGTTTAGCCATTACATCTTCAATAGACTCCTGTTTCTCTTCTGCTTCTTTAACTTTTTGCTGAAGAGGTGAAGTAAATGTATTTTTTTCGAGTTTTGTTTCCCCTTCAACAAATTCTTCGCCCATTTCAAAAGATGTTGAAGCAACCAAAGTATCCATAAAAACAACATTTACAAGGTACTTATCGTCATACCATGAGCCACCGTCATTATTTCCCCAGCCTGTGTAATAAGTAACTATTTCTCCTTTTTTGTTGGTAACTTTTTGAAACTCTTTAACATTAGCTTTAAGCTGACCTGCATCATCATAAAAATTAACAAAATATTCAAGATGCCAGTCTTTTGGAATTTTTGTTTTAATTTTCAGCTCAACCCATACATATTTTGTTTCTTTTATTTTAAAAACTTTTAAATACTTTTTATCAGTCGGTAAATCGTAAGGACCTTCAAAAAGTTTTAAACTAACTACATCGAAATAAGGATTATAAGTTTGTTTAACGACACCATACTCGTAAATATAGACATCTTTTGTAGCTACTTCTTCGTTATCAATAAAGGCACTGACTAAATAATTACCGGCTTCCCACCAACCACCAAATTTATCAACACCCCAACTTTTGTTGAAATAAACTACATTTTTGTCTTTTGCAATGGTTTGTTTACTTGAAAGATTGCATCTTTCAACCTTTGTTCCGTCATTTTCAAATTTATGGACTACAATTTTCAGTTCTGCTGACCAATCTTCTTCGTCAAACAATTTGTTGAAGAATGAAAACTCAAATCTTAAATAATTAATCTCTGACCTTTCAAAAACAACTCTGTATTTCCTTTTTGAATCTGCCATCCATTCCGAAGATGAAAAAACTTCTAAGGCTCTAAATTTGTAGGGTTTACCGTATTTATATCCGGGTACTTTTGTCATATTGTCTTTTTTTGCAAAAATAAAAAAAATAAAAAAATATTACTGATAATTTAATCCAAATTTTTATTAATAAAATTTACTTAAAACATTTTAATCTCAAAAACACTCCTAATAAACAACTCTTTAAATAAAAATATCACAAACAGACTATAAAAATTTAATCGCAGCACTTTGATTAAACGAAAAAAAAATTAAAAAGTTATTAAAATCAAAAGGATTTTTAAAATTTCAAGCGTATCTTATATAATACTAAAAATTTTATTTATATTTGCATAAATTTCTTAACAAAAAGAAATCAAACATTTGATATTAAGCAAGATAAATAATTAAGATGGGAATGTTTCATAAATTCAAAATTTGGTTTATTAACAAAAAAATCGTAAAAATACCTAAACGTCAAAACAACAAATTCCATTATTTGAACACAGGAAAAAACATAGGTGTAATTATCGAATCAAACAATATAGAATTGGTAAAACGTGTAGAAGATTTTTTATTCTACCTTAAAGAAAAAAGAATTAATATTGAAGAAATAAATATTATTAATAGGAAAATAACTAAAAATGATAATTTCTCACCTAAAACAATTTCGATTTATGGTTTAAAATGGATTAATTCTCCGGTTTTAAAAGAATTCTGCAACAAACAATTTGATTTATTATTCGTTTTTTATTTTAAGGAACAGCCTGAAATCAATTATATTTGTGCTTTATCAAATGCAGATTTAAAAGTATCGCCTCATTACAATAACTTTAATTCTGCAGACCTGACGTTTATGCTTAAAGATAATTCTGACCCACAAGAATTTTTTAATGCAATCAAAACATATTTAATTGACTATAATATAGAAAAAGAAGCTATATAACACAATAATTATATGATAAAACAAAAACTCACAGGAACAGGCGTTGCTACAGTAACCCCATTTAAAGATGACAAAACAGTTGATTTTGATGCTTATTCGAAACTGATTGAATACTATATAAATAACGGTGTAAACTATATAGTAGTTTTAGGCACAACCGGCGAAAGTGCAACACTTAACAACCAAGAAAAAAACGACTTAATTGATTTTACAATATCTAAAGTAGATTCAAGAATTCCCGTAGTAGTAGGTTATGGAGGAAATGATACAAATTCGGTTATTGAGCAAATAAAAAATCGTAATTTTAAGGGAATTGACGCAATACTTTCAGTTTGTCCGTATTACAACAAACCTAATCAACGCGGGATTATTGAACATTATAAGGCAATTGCCGATATTTCGTCGGTTCCGGTTATAATTTACAATGTCCCCGGACGTACCGGAGTTAACATATCTGCCGAAACAACACTAGAACTCGCAAAACACAAAAACATAGTTGCAGTAAAAGAAGCCTCAGGTAATTTAGCTCAGATTATGAAAATTTTACAGCACAAACCCGATGATTTTATGCTTATTTCCGGTGATGATGCCCTTACTTATCCGATGATGACTATGGGGGCAAGCGGCGTGATTTCTGTAGTTGGTATGGCTGAACCAAAAAAAATGTCGGATATGGTGCGTTTATGTCTCGAAGGTAAATACGATGAAGCAAAAAAATTACACTTTGAACTTCTTGACATTACTGAAGCTATTTTTCAAGACGGCAGTCCGGCTGGGATTAAAGCTGTTTTATCTCTAAAAAATCTTATCAAATATAATTTAAGATTGCCTTTGGTTAAAGTAAACGACAAAACTTTTGAATTTATAAAAAGTTTACTGTAATAACAATTAGCAAATTAGTTAATTAGAGTCTGTTTATAAAGTGCCAAGTTTATAAAGTTCTTAAAGTTAATTTATTGAAGATCAAATGCTAATACTTTATAGACCCTTACAGGGCAGGCTTTCAACTTTATGAACTTTATGAACTAACTCTAATTAGCACATTATTACATTAGCTATATTTCCCGATTTTATCTTCAATGCGAACATCATCAATACGGCTTGTCTGAATTTTCACATTTGTAACCATTGTTTGTGTGCCGTTTTTGTACATAACCTCGTGAATTTTTTTTATCAAATCTATAACTTCATCATAAGTTCCTTCAACAACAGTTTCAAACGGAACTTACTTTTAAAAAGCGTGGATTTACAGGGCTTTGCTGCTGAT
>DYKL01000230.1 GCA_020722645.1 Acetofilamentum sp.
ATCATTTTTTTACACAGATAATTATTTCATCTTAATATTAAGGAAAAGACCATTTAAAAATTAACACCATTTTGTTAATCAATAAAAAATAAAAGTTATGTTTCCAAAACAAGTTTACGTTGAACGTCGTAAAAAATTACGTTCGCAAATTAAAAGTGGTATTTTATTATTTTTGGGGAATCAAGATGTTGCTTTTAATTACCCCGCAAATATATATCCATTCAGACAAGACAGCTCTTTTTTGTACTTTTTTGCAATCGATCAACCTGCATTAGCAGCAATTATAGACATTGATAGCGGTGAAGAAATTATCTTCGGTGATGAAATTACTATTGATGATATAATTTGGATGGGAAAACTCCCTACAATTAAAGAATTATCAGAAAAAGCAGGCATAAATAAAGTAATGCCATCAAATGAACTTGGCAAAATTCTAAGTTCAGCAATGCAAAAAGGCAGAAAAATACATTATTTGCCACCATACAGAGGTGAATCAAAACATCAAATTGAAACTCTACTGGGAATTAAATATGATCAAGTCAAAGAAAACAGTTCTGTAGAGTTTATTAAAGCTGTTGTAAGCCTTCGCTCGGTTAAAGATAAATATGAAATTGCTGAAATAGAAAAAATGGAAAAAGTAGCTTATGATATGCACACAACAGCAATGCAAATGGCAAAAGAAGGAATAAAAGAACAACAAATAGCCGGAGCAATTCAAGGTATTACGCTGTATAACGAAGGACCGGTCTCTTTTCCTGTTATTGTAACTGTAAATGGACAAACTTTGCACAATAATTATTACGGTAATGATCTTAAAAACGGCAGAATGATTGTCGTTGATGCCGGTGCTGAATCTGCTATGCATTACGCCAGCGACATCACAAGAACAACTCCGGTGGGCGGGAAATTTAATCAACGTCAAAAGGAAATATACGAAATTGTGCTTAATTCAAATATGTCTGTTATTTCTAACTCAAAACCCGAAATTTTCTACAAAGATATGCATATTTTAAGTGCAAAAGTTGTCGCACAAGGATTAAAGGACCTTGGTATTATGAAAGGCAATATTGAAGAAGCTGTCGAAAATGGTGCTCATGCTTTGTTCTATCCTCACGGTTTAGGACACATGATGGGGCTTGATGTTCACGATATGGAAGGTTTAGGCGAAAATTATATTGGTTATGACAACGAAATTCAACGCTCGAAACAATTCGGTTTAGCTTTTCTCAGAATGGGTCGCAGATTGAAACCCGGTTTTGTTGTTACTGTCGAACCCGGAATTTATTTTATTCCTGAATTGATTGACCTTTGGAAAGCTGAAAATAAATTTACCGAGTTTATAAATTATGATAAAGTTGAACATTACAAAGATTTTGGCGGAGTTAGAATCGAAGATAATATTTTAATAACCCCAACAGGTTGTCAGGTATTGAGTAAAGATATTCCTAAAGCTGTTACAGACGTAGAAGATATGTGTTCTAAAGTTGAGTAATCAAGTTATCAAGTTGTCGAGTTATTATGTTGTTGAGTTATCAAGTTATCGAGTTGATAGTTAGTGAGTTGATAGTTATTGAGTTTGTCGAGTTATCGTGTTCTACTATGCACTATTAACTATGCACTGGCAACTATAACTATGCTCTTACAACTTTACGAACTTTATGAACTAACTCTAATTACTTAATATTTTTACACCCAGAACTCTGTCATAGTTCAAAAAATCATCATAGTAAAAGACATAAATTACATAATCGTTTTTAGTATCAAAGTAATTTCCGTCAATTTGTGCAATATCGCTATGTTTCTGTAATTTGTAGCAGTAGTTGTAAAAGCCCTGTTTAAGCAAAACAGTTTTTTCGTACATTTTTTTTTCATTATTGTACTCCATTTTGAAATCATCATCATAGCTCCAATTTGTAAGTTCACCAAAAATGTACAAATTATTTTCGGGATAGGGGTATTCTCTTTCAAAATAAAAATGAACAGGTACATAATCTGCTTCGCAATCGGAATCATTTGCAAGGCTGTTGTGGACAATATATTTGCCGTTTAAATCATTATAAAAATAATATCTTTTTTTTTCGGTCTGCGGTATTAAAAAGAACTCGTAGTTATCGTCTATAATTCTTATGGAATCTACCATTTGAGATGCAAAGCGAATATTGTCCGATTCAAAAAACCTGAATTCGTTACCAGCAAAAAAGTTGTTTTGCAAATAATCATCAAATATAAGTTCGTTACCATTGATAAAGCGAGGTTTTATGCTTGTTTTTGCTTTGTCAGGGCGATTATTTTGCAAAATTGACACATTAATATATTGTGTCGGATTTTGGAAACTGAAATCAATCCCTTTGATATTAAAAAATAATTCCTGTGATGTTGTCCGCATTGAACTGATTGAAGAAACTTTGATATATCCTTCAATGACGATTTCGTTTTCATAAACAACAAAACGTTTTGTTAATACTGTGTCTTCAATGTTACCGTCTTTGAAAACATAAACGATATAATTCCCTGATTTTGTGAATTCTATATCATTATTCGGGAATTCAACAGAATAGTGAACATAGTCTTCAAGTGTATTAAATGAGTTTTTATAATCAATAATCGGATTGTTTTCAAAACCAGTACAGTATTCGTCGAAAAATAGCTCCGATTTTGTCCAGTCTCTGTTGCAGTGAATAAAAGAATAAGAATAATCAAACACTTGATTTTCAGCATTTAAGTCGTCAAAACACAATATTAGTTTTTCTTGACTATTTAATTCAATTAAGGGATAAGAAAAATTTGTGTTAATTGGCTTAATTTGTGCAGTTTTTATATTTTGTTGATAAATATTATCAAAAAATACTTTATTTTGCGAAAACAATATTTTAAAAAAAAACGTTAAAAAGGTAGATAATATAAAAAATTTGATGTTCATTTTATCAGATTAAGTGATTGAAGTTATATAACTCGCTGAATTTTAATATTTTTCAAAAAAAGACTAAATGATTTTTTTAATAAAACAAAATAATTTTAAAATTTGCAAAAATAAGCTAAATTGTAAACTATGAAAAAATTAATCTTCCTGATACCTATATTGTTTATTTATTCTTGTATTGTTAAAGTTCCACCTGACCCGCCTACTTTAACTGTTAGACCTGATACAAATATAACAATATCTCCGATTTCACCTGTTTTATTTACAGTAACCGGCTCAGGTAATGAAGATTTAACCGGCTTTTCGATAGAAACAGATCCGTTTTTTTATGAAAGCGATACTACATTTACAACATTCATTCACGAATTTGACTACAAAATAACGATTAGAATTCCCGAAATATTGCCAAATCTGGAAGATGACAGTATTGTTAAAATAACTTTTAAACTAAAAGATTACTATAATGCCACAAAAGAAGATGTTTATGTAAAAGTGTTATCGGGATATCCTCAGTATCGTGCAGATACAGCGGTATTGACTTTTGCCGAAGATACAACAATGTTTTACTCCACAGAATATGCAATGCCTATGTATTTTGAATCATACGAAAACTTGAATATTGATTTAATACTGCTTTATGATACTGACTTAGGTTTTGTATTGGCTTCACCTGATGCGTTTTATGCCAGCCAAAAGTTTGCATCTTTAGGCTATTCTTATAATGTTGCAAGTAAAAATCATACTAAAATTGCACGTTTTAATACAAACATGAGCCTTATAACTCCAAAATTTTTGTACTATATGGAAATTGTTGAAGCATATATAAATGATAATTCTGGTTCAGGAGTAGGAGAGGAGAATCTTCAGATTGAAGATATGCTTGCATTTGAATGTGATGATGGACGAAAAGGAGTTTTACAGGTTACACAAATAAACGAAGCAACTCATAGTTTAACTTTTTTTATTAAGGTTCAGAGATAATTAATGCCTTTATTCTAGGCAAAATCAAGTTTGATTTAACAAAAATCAAACTAAATATACAGATTTATCAAAATATTTGGCTTGATTTAAAATTTTATTGTATATTTGTAAAGTATCAAATATGTAATGTAAAAAATGTAAAATGCAGGTTTTGATGAAAATATTTACAAATTTTTTATATGCAATGCCACCAAAACTTGCAATTTTTTTCAGCAAAATTTCGATAATGGAAAAAAACAGTTTAAGAAAAATATTAATTCCGGTTTTTTTTGCAGTGATTGCATTAATATTCATTTTGATTATTCCGGGCAATACAATCAAAAGCGGATTCAAAGATACTGGCGGAACGCAGGCTGTTATTGAAAATTATCGAGATGAAGTTGAAAAATATGCAAAAAAATACGAAATCCCTTCCTCTTACCTTATGTCGCTTATAATGTTGGAATGTTCAGGCAAAAAAGTTATTGAACCAAGATACGAAAATCACATTTTTGTGAAATTACAGAAATTCAGAGACGGTAAAATAGACAAATTTGAAGATTTATCAAAAGATGATATAAAGAATCTATCTGACAAAGAACTTAAAAAATTGGCAAAATCTTATGGACCTTATCAAATAATGGGTTACAAGTCAATAAAATTAGGCGTAACAGTAGATGATTTGCAAGGGAAGAATGCAATTGCAATTGGTACATACTGGATAAACAAAGAATACGGAGACGTTTTAAGAGAAGGCAGATTCAAAGATGCTTTTCATCTTCACAATACAGGCAAAGAATTTCCGCAAAGCGGTGAATCTCAAACTTTTGACCCTCAATATGTAGAAAACGGTCTATATTATATAAGGTATTTCAGCAAACTCTAAAAAATTCTATTCGTCAAAATTATTTTTTTATGTCGAATTATTAGTTTTTATTTGCACCGTTTTTAATTTTAAATTTTTAATATTTTTTTATGGTTCTTTATGTAGGAAATATCTATTTTGGTCTTTCAGAAAACCAACTTAGAGAAGTTTTTGAAAACTATGGCAAAGTTGAGTCAGTTAAAATTGTAAAAGACAATGAAACAGGCAGAAGCCGTGGTTTTGGTTTTGTTAATTTTGAAAATTCTCAAGATGCCGAATTAGCAAAAAATGAATTAAACGGAAGAGAAGTCAACGGTAGAAGTATTATTGTTAATTATGCTTCAAAACAAGGCTAAACTTCAAATTTAAAAATTCTTTTAAACTTTGTATCATTTTTTTGGTACAAAGTTTTTTTTATATGGAAGCAAAAAATTGGTTTGAAATTGGTGAAGTAATTCGTACAAAACGTAAAACTGTTGCAATTTCAGTTGAACAAACATTAAAACTTAAAATTAAGGCTCCAAAACATATTTCCGATACTGAAATTTTGAATATTATCGAAAAACATAAAAAATGGATTTTAAAAAGAATTGAAATCCTCAAACAATCAAAAAATATTCAAAAAAGTTTTAATGAAGGAGAAAAATATCTTTTACTTGGCAGAAATTATGAACTTAAAATAGCTGATACTGATTTTCCGGTTGGCATAAAAGGCGATTTTTTGATAGTAAATTCAAAATATAGTAAAAATGTCAAAGAAACTGTTTTGTTTTTTTATAAATTGTATGCTAAAGAATTTTTTAGTAAAAAAGTCAATGAAATTACTGCACTTACCGGACATAAATTCAAAACATTAAAAATATCAAATGCAAAAACAAGATGGGGTTCTTGTAGCAGTTTCGGAAATATCAATTTATCTTGGCGTTTGATAATGGCACCCGAAAGTATAATTGATTACGTTATAATCCACGAACTTAGTCATTTGAAAGAAATGAATCATTCTTCAAGATTTTGGAAAGAAGTTGAAAAATATATACCGGACCACAAAAAAAGAAGATTGTGGCTAAAACAGAACGGTCATTTATTTAATATTCCTTAAATCCGTAAGTCTATACTTATATATCTGAAATTCAGCCAGGTGAGA
>DYKL01000231.1 GCA_020722645.1 Acetofilamentum sp.
ATGAAACAATGAAATAATGAAATAAAGCAACAATGAAATAAAGAAAATGATAAATAAAACAGAAAAAGACGAGCGTAATTACTTGGAAATCACCAAAAATAAGATTAAAAATACGGTTAATAAAATTTTTGAAAATGCAACTGAAATGTCCAAAGAATTGCTGGAACTGAAAGATTATCTCTGGGAAAACAAGAACGGAATGGACAGAATGGAAAAGGAAGCGGTCAGAAGTGCTATCAACCAAAATGCAATGCTTGGCGAAACTACTGTCAGAAAAAAAAGCCGATTGCTAAAACTTCTTGATTCTCCTTATTTCGGCAGGGTTGATTTTAAAACCAAGTACAAAGTTACGGAATACCCTACATATATCGGAATTCATTCTTTTTTTGACGATGAAACAAAAGAAAATTTAATTCACGACTGGCGTGCTCCTATTTCGAGTTTATTCTACGATTTTGAACTTGGGAATGCTTATTATGAAGCACCAACCGGTAAAATTGACGGAGAAATTACTCTCAAACGACAATACCGTATAAGAAAAGGGACATTGGAATTTATGCTCGAATCTTCTTTCAATGTTTACGATGACATACTGCAAAAAGAACTAAGCCTGACTTCCGACGAAAGAATGAAAAATATTGTCGCTACAATTCAACGCGACCAAAATAAAATCATTCGTAACATCAGTTCACAAGTGCTTATTATTCAGGGTGTTGCCGGTTCAGGAAAAACATCTATAGCTTTGCACAGGATTGCTTTTTTGTTGTACAAATTCAAAAACGAATTAAAATCTGACGATATTCTTATTATTTCTCCAAACAAAGTGTTTTCGGATTACATTTCAAATGTTTTGCCTGAATTGGGCGAAGATGAAATTCCGCAAACCGGAATGGAAGATTTAGCTAATGAAATTTTTGATAATAAAATCAAATTTCAAACTTATTATGAACAAATTAACATACTCGCCGAAAATAATGACAATAATTTATCAAGTCGTATCAGAATTAAATCAACTTTTGATTTTATTGAAGAGTTGAACAAATTTATTGAACACATCGAAAAAAATTATTTTGTTCCCATTGATTTAAAAATTGACAATTTTGCTGTACCACAAACTGTTATCCGCCAAAAATATCAGAATTTTTTTCGAGTACCTGTTTTTGCTCGCCCATCATCTGTAGCAGAAGCTATTGCAGATTACATTAAAATTAAATACAAAAATGAGCTTAAAAAACAGCAAATTAATAAAATTGCTGCCGAAATTACCAAAATGTTCAAAACTACTAATCTGAAAAATATTTACAAAGATTTTTTCGATTGGTTGGAAATGACGGAGTTTTTGAATATTTTGCCGAAAAATGTTTATGAATATTCCGATGTTTTTCCTTTGGTTTATCTGAAAATAAAACTCGAAGGTATTAAAACATATAAAAACGTAAAACATCTGATAATTGACGAAATGCAGGATTACAGTCCGGTTCAGTATGCCGTTTTATCATTGCTTTTCCCGTGCAAAAAAACAATTCTGGGCGATATAAATCAGTCCATAAATCCTAATACTAAAACAACTGCATATCATATCAAAAAAGTCTTTGACAATGCAGATATTATGAAGCTGAACAAAAGTTACCGTTCTACTTTTGAAATTACGGAATTTGCACAAAAAATTATTCCGAATGATTCATTAGAAGCTGTTGAAAGGTATGGAGAGTCAGTAAAATTGCACAAAAGCAAAAATTCTGACGAAGAAATAAAAAAAATCACTGAAATTATTGCTGATTTCAAGAAATCGGAGTATAACTCACTTGGTATAATTTGCAAAACACAGAAACAAGCCGAAAAAATGTACGGGATTGTCGAAAAAATTGACCAGAAAGCATATATGTTGAATTACCAAAGCACTGCTTTTTACAAAGGCGTGATTGTTACTTCTGCTCATTTGGCAAAAGGTCTTGAATTTGACTGTGTTTTGGTACCAGAAACAACCGAAAAAAACTACAACTCAAATATTGACAGAAGTATGCTTTACGTAGCCTGCACTCGTGCTATGCATAAATTATATTTGACGTTTTCGGGGGAAATTAGCCAATTTGTTAATTAGAGTTAGTTCATAAAGTTGAAAGCCTGCCCTATAAGGGTCTATAAAGTATTAGCATTTGATTCAGGCTTTAAGACCCTTTCAGGGCAAACTTTATAAACTTGGCACTTTATTAACAGACAATAATAAGCTAATGTGATTATTTGGAGTGTTTTTTCTAAATTGCAAACTTCTATTTATCAGGCATTTAAGTTGCAAACAAATTGGACTAAAATATTTCTGAAACTACTGCTATTTCTTCGTCTGTCAATTCGTACAGTTTATAAACCATTCTATCAATTTCTACGTCTGTTTGATTGATTTTTTTGCTTATTTCTTGGAGTTTTTGACTTTCTGATACAAAATAAGCTTCCCATTCTGCTTTTTGACTCAAAGATAATTTTATTTTCAGTTTTTCTAATTCATTCAGAAAATCAGCGTAAGTAATTTCATACCAATTCTGTAATTTTTTTGAAATTTTTTCAATTGAAAATTCTCTTTGAATATTGCGTATAAATTTATCGCCTTTTTCTTGCAATTCTTTATTTAAGGATAGCATCAAATCAGCTTTTTCTATAAATGGTTGTTGGGCTTCTGATGAAATAGCTTTAATTGGTAAATTTCTTACATCATTTATTAATATTTTGGGAAACAAACCTTTTTTAGCTTTGGGTGAAACATTATTATGATACCAACCTATTAATTTTGAATTAAGTATAGTAAGTAAATATTTAAGATTTATAAGTTTTTTATCATAAATAATATTAATTAATGAAGGGGTATTGTAAAATTCATCTTCTATGTATGAACAAAACAATAAAGTTGAAGTGATTTCTCTCACTAAAATTCTTGGTGATGTGAAAAAATCTTTTTTTCTAGGTGCAGCAAGCCAGTCTCCATAGCTAATCCATAATTTGCCATTCCAATTTAAGTAATATCTACTTATATCACCACCTTTTAATTCTTTTTTATACGTATCATCTTTTTTATATTCAGAATGCCAAACTCTATTTTTTATTTGATATTCAGAATGCCCCCTGTATTTATCATAAGGAATTAGTCCTTGCGAAATTTCAAAAAAATCATTTACAATAGGATTATCTTTAATTTTATTTATTATTGTCTGAAAATCAGTATTTACAGATGAAATACTTAACCAATTATCTAAGTTGGCTTTCAAAAACGATTTTTCATAAATATTAACTAATTGAACTGTTTTATTAGCATTATCAGATATTTTCTTGAAATCAACTTTATATTCATTTTCTACAGCGTTAGTTAAATTCAAAATGCAAGTTCTTACCGAAGCATCAACAAAAGTATTATCCTCTGATAAATCAACAATTTCATTTATTGTGTAAAGATTGATTAATTTTTCTCTGTATTTTTTTCCATATAAAATTGACAGAAAAGTATTTGGGAAAATATAACCCAATTTGCCGCCATTTTTTAGCAATTTTTGGGTAGCAAGAGAAATAAAATATATATAAATTTCATAATCAGGCACTAAATTATCAAATAAGGATAAAAATTTCTTCTCTTTTTTGTTAAAATTAACTCCATAGGGCGGATTACCTATCACTACGTCAAAACCGCCTTTTTTATATCCATATTTTACATTAGGCTCATTAACAACTTTAATTTTTTCGGCATATTCATAAACTTTTTTGGATATTTCCAAAGCCTCTATTGACAGTTTTGCGGCTTGTTCTGCCTTGATTTGCGATTCTTTTGACTTTTCTTTGACCAATTTCAAATAATCGGGTTTGGGTTCGGGTAGTTTTTGATAAACTTTCTCTTTTACATTTGGATTAAATACTTGCGGAAATTCTTTTTCCCAATCAAAAGCCTTGTCTCCTGCAATTTCAGGGTCATCAATTAACGAATTACCGCATTTAATATTGCCTGATAAATCGGACAAAGCCCTGCCACGTTGTGCGGTGCGAAGCCAAAGCGAAA
The DNA here is from genome assembly GCA_020722645.1 of Acetofilamentum sp. Taxonomy (GTDB): domain Bacteria; phylum Bacteroidota; class Bacteroidia; order Bacteroidales; family JAFGUD01; genus JAFGUD01. The sequence continues at coordinate 4,037 of DYKL01000231.1, forward strand.
GTTTTGCAATTTCTACGCTTTCTTGGTTAATATCAACACCATACAAATTATTTTCGAGTATTTGTTTATCTGTATCAAACAATCTGATGTCGTCGCCGGACAATTCTGCTAATAAGTCATCAATTTGTTTATGCTCATTAATCAAAAAATTAAGAGCTTGTATAAGAAAAGCACCGCTACCGCAAGCAGGGTCAATAATTTTTAGTGATTTGAGCCACTCTTTATATAAATTTAATTTTTCAAAAAGTAATTTGCCTTTGTTGGTAAAACGAGCCACACGACCGTTTGCCTTTACGTAATAAGTTTCGTCAAATTCAATTTCAAAAATTTCAAGCTCTTTACGTTTATTTTGGCACATTCGCCCCAAAGTATTTTCAACAATATATTGAGTAATGTATTTTGGTGTATAAAACACGCCGTCTTTTTTGCGTTTTGAAGTTTTAACAATGTGTTGCAATCCATTGTTTTCGGATAATTGCTTTTCTATTTCTTCGATTTCGTTGAGCGAATGTTCAAAAATATGTCCTAAAATATTGACATCTACCTCAGTAGAGTAGTCATATTTAGAAAGTTTTAAACTGTCTTTTCGTAAAATATCATCGTCAATTATCACTTTGTCCAAAATTTCATCGGGAGCAAATAAACCGCCGTTGTATGCCGGAATATCGTCAGCCGAAACTTTACCTTTTCGTCCGACATTCATATAATCGAAATACAATTTATAAGTATCGTAAAGTGATCTATAAGCGTCGAGTTCGCTTAATTTATCATAATGTTCAATAATTCTGGTAATAGAATTAGCCGGCAAAAGTCCTCTGTCTTCGGCAAAATACATAAAAAGTAAACGGTCTAAAAGTTTTTGCGATTTTTCAAAAAGTGTTAATTTGTCATATTCCGGATTGTTTTTTATGAGATTTTCAAAAATTTTATATTTAAAATCCGAGTAATCTTTGTATAGTTGTTCAGAAATTTGTTGCTCGTGAAATTTTGTTTCTTGTTTTAATTTTTGAGGTAAATTTGAAAAAATACTTTCTTTTGATAACAACAAATAAAATAATAAAAATTCGCTTTTTTGCAGTTTGAATAAATCAAATTCTTCGTATTCGTTGGCGTAATCAATGTAAAACCGTAATTTTTGAAAGTTGGAAGTAATAACATATTTACAGCCGGGTTGATTATTTTTATAATTAAAAGCTTGTTGAGTAACGCTTGTTAAGTCTTTTGTACTTGTAGATTTTATTTCAATTACAGCAATTGTTTTATCATTATGAATGATTGCACCGTCTGCTTTTTTACTGTCGGCAGTGTTTTTTAATTCTCTGACAAGGTTATAATTATCGTCTGGTTTCAATGTATAGCCCAAAACTTGTACAAAAATATCACGCAAAAAACCATCCTGATACTCTTCTTCTTTGAGCATCTTAATTTTTTCAATTTTTTGTGGGCTGTAATTTGCCTTAAAAACCTGAAAGGCTTTTTCAACGGGTTGATTATCTAAATCGTTGAGATATTTTTGTATTACTGAATTTTGAAACAGATTCATTTTTAATTATTGAATGAAACTACAATTGATTTATTAATCACAACAAAATTAAATTTAAAACCAAAAAGCAAAATTAATCAACAATTTTATATAAAAATACTGCTTTTATTAGAATACCTTAAATCCGCAAGTTTTTTCGTAAGTGGTTGCAGGTGATAACACCTGCAACATGTAGTTTGCACCAGTCAGGTGTTTTCACCTGACTGAATTTC
>DYKL01000232.1 GCA_020722645.1 Acetofilamentum sp.
AGCAGCAAAGCCCTGTAAATCCACGCTTTTTAAAAGTAAGTTCCGTTATAACTGACAATTTGAATTTAGTTTCAGCAACCAAATATTTTTGCTACCGTTTCCTTTTGAAAAAGTATAACCGGCAATATAGATTGATTTTTTATATACATAAACTGATTTAAAACTATCATCTGAACCACCTCCGAAAATTTCAGATTCAAGTTTATTAAAATCTTTGTCAAATTTCAGTATAAATGCATCAGTTTGAGAATCATTTTCAGAAGTGTATCCGACTGTTAAAAATTCATTTTCCGAAAATTTACACAAAGAAACACCAACTGTGTTTTCAATTACTTGATAATATTTTTCTTTAATAATTTCAGCTTCGGAATCAATTTTCGCAAGCCATAATTCTTTGAAATCTTTATCAGTTTTTGCATACCCTGTAATAATAAAATTATCGTTGTCAATCAAAATAACATCTTCAGCATCAAATAGTTGGTTGTACTCTCCAATTGATTTTTCTTTCAATATTTTACCGTTACTGTCAATAAAAAGAATATATGCTTTTTCGTAAGTTTCTGAAATAGCAATTTTTCCGGTAATGATAAATTCGTTTTCGTTAATTTTCAGAATGGAACGAGGTGAAAAATCTGCATTTTCTCCTACGCTTTTTTCCCAAATTAAATTGCCATTTTTATCAATTTTATAGATTCCGATTCTAGTTGTTTTGCCTGTATTGTCAGTGTAAACAAAAATAAAATTGTCGTTGTCGGCTTTTGTAATATCAACAGCTTCGTCCCAACCTTCAAAACCGAATTCTTTATCCCATAAGACTTCGCAATTTTTATTAATCATAATAACTCTGCTTTGAGCCTGATGATTTTCATCTTTGTAAACACCACCAACAATAAGATATTTGTCTTTATCAACCTGTATAATGCTGTGTGCTGCATCACCTCTTTCATAACCGTCAAAATTCTGCTTGATTTTTTGAACTCCGTTTAAATTAGTTTTTATTAAAAGCCAATCCATGCTGCTATTCATTGATTTTGTGAGTCCGACAATGAAAATTCCGTTTTGGTCAGCAATTATATTAAAAGCTTCTTCGTTTTTTTCGCTTTCAAAGTATAATTCAAATGTTTTTTTTTCGCTGATATTCAAAAATTTGAATGTTAAAAATACAGCAGTAACTAATAAAATTAACGATATTATTGTTTTTAAAGACTTGTGTGTTTTCTTTTTTTTGGTGGAGTTTGTCGGTTTTTGTTCTGTTTTTTGTTCTGTTTTTTCTACAATTTCATGAATTAATTCTGGTTCTATTGCTTTTGAATGCTGCCCTTCATACTGATGTTTTGTTTCTTTTTTTGTTTCGTTATTAGTTTCCTCAATATTTGAAATTTCAATAAAACCTGATAATTGGTTCAGATTGTTGAATGCATTAAGGAATTCGTTGCAATTTTGGTACCTGTGGTCAGGATTTTTAAGTGTTGCTTTACTTATTATGCTGTTTATTTCAGGAAATTCAAACAAAGTTGGCAAAGGTTCATTAACAATCTTTGTAAGTATTTCATATTGAGAAGTATTCTGGTCAAAAGGAGGTTTTTGAGCAAACATATAATAAAGTAAAACACCAAGAGAGTATATATCAGTTCTATTATCTAAATTTCTATTCCCCTTAACTTGCTCAGGGCTCATAAAAACAGGGGTACCCATTTGAAAACCGGTTAAGGTCATTTGATTGTCGCTTTCAAGTAATTTAGCAATTCCAAAATCAAGGACTTTTGCAGTTTTGAGATTATCAATTATAAAAACATTTGATGGTTTTAAATCTCTGTGTATCACCTTTTTATTATGTCCATATTCGATAGCATTTAAAATTTGTTTAAAAATTTCGATATTTTGTTGTTTATCTAATATTTTTTTATCAATAACACTTTTCAAATCTTCACCATCAAGTAATTCCATAATTATAGCCATTTGATTATTTTTATTGTCAAAATCTAATACTTTAACAATATTTTTATGTTCAAAAGATGCCATAATTTTGGCTTCATTGACAAAACGATTAATTGCATCTTGATTTCGGGAAAAAATTGAGTCAAGAATTTTAACAGCTACAAATCTGTTTTCAAAAGTATTGTGTTTGGCTTTGTATACAGTAGCCATACCACCTTTACCTAATTCTTGTATTATTGTATAATTGAGTATCTGTTGGTTTATCATTTTTTTTAGCAAAGTTAATAAAACTTGAAAAACTACAGCTAAAAAGTTTAAAAAAATTTCTGTTGTTGGTTTTCTTGTTCAATATCAACATTTTTATCTATTTTTTTAATCTCTTTACCTTTTGTAAAGCGATAGCTGATGTTGAAGAGTATCATATTTTTTATTATACTTAAATCTACATTGTTGAATTCTTCGTATTCAGAAGTAATTAAGTAAGTATTTTGATTAAATTCAGCTCCCCATTCGATTGGCAGAGCATAAATAAGCATAATGTTAAATTTTTGTTTAAACAGGGCTTGTTGGAAAAACAAACACCAAAAATCATTACCCCAAGACCAGTAACCTTTCCAAGTAATAGCTTTTCTAAGTTGATTTTGATAAATAACACCGAACAAAGTGTTTGTTTTTTTGTTAGAATATAGTAATTTGGAACTCATTATCCAGTCTTTAACATCGTAGGTTTCGTTATTATATTCAATTTTGTCTTTAAAAAATGTAGCGTTATTTTGAAAAATAATTGGTCCCAATGGCACAGTTATACCGGTATTTATTCCTATGTCTTTTCTGATAGCCGCATTATCATAGGTTATTTGCCATTTTCCGTCGGGCATCAAATTGATAACCTGAATTATGTTATTGTTAGAAAAGTTATAATACGGCTCAATTGTAATCAGACCTGTTAAAATTGAAAGATTTGCAGAAAGTTTATTTACTTTTTCAGGTTTTAAATCGGGATTTCCCGTTGAGACTGTCTGCCAATCAACTATTTGAGTGAAAGGATTTGTTTGTGATATTGACGGATAATTTGAGTTTGAACGGTATTTGATTCTGAAATCTACAAATTCTTTAAATTTTAAATGAATATCAACGTGCGGTAAATAGATAAAATACGGCATTTTATTTTGTTCATATTCAAAAACGCTGTTTTCTGCCGCTAATCCAAATTTAAACCCCAAAAGATCTATTGGTTGATATGAAAAATATCCGTAAAATTGATTTCTGGTCTCCTGTTGTTTAAAATTTTTATTTGTTTCATCAGCAGAGCCATAGTTGTATGTGTAGAAATTGTTCAATAATTTGTATATGTTTCCGTATCCAAAGTTGACATTTAATTTTGAATTGAAAGAATGCGTAAATTCTGTGTTGAAATTTGAGAATGTTTTTTCGTCTTTTCCGTTCTGTAATGTTGCTATATCGTCCTGAGTATAAATATTTTCGTTGTTACTGTTATAAATTGAGAAAGTATAACTTAGATTTAAAGAATTTTTTTCGTTGAAATTACCAACGTAAAACAAAGAATTATTGTAGGTTCTTGAATCATTTGCATTGTATATTGAAGATTCAATATTGTTGATTTCAGTTCCATTTATGATTGTAGAAATTATATAATTTGTCCTGGAATTATTTCTGTTCATATTTCCTAAGTTGTAACTTGTTTCGTAACTTATTGTGTGCTTTGGATTTAAGTAAAAATCAATACCTGTATTAAAATTGTGTTTTTGATAATACATTTGATGATTATAATGAGTATTTTCGGGTAAATTATACTCAATTGAAAAGGTGTCGGAATAGAACTGGTTTTTTATGGTCTTTACATCAAAAACTCCCATATAATTTGCATAATTTGCGTAAAAATTCAGCTTTTTTTGTGTAAAATTTGTGCTTAGGTATGTATTTCCAATTGGTAGTTTATGAATATGTTCCTGAAAAGGCATTGCGATACTAAAAACTGATAAAAAAATATCACTACCTTTGTAATTCGTTTTTAGGATAACATTTATGACCGAAGAATATCCTTCTAAAGCATATTTGCCGCTTGGATCGTGTATAATTTCAACTTTTAGGATACGGTCAGGGTCAAGATTTTTAATGTAATCTGCATCTTTTTCAATACCATTTACAATGATTATTACATTTTTATCATTATCAACAGTTATTTGGTCATTGTACCTGTCATAATGCAGACCTGATATTTTATCTAAAACATCATAAGTATTTGCAGCACCGGTTTTCATTTCTTCGGTTACAACTTTTACATCTTTGTCTATTTTCAAATGATATGATTCTCCTTCAATTGTAACCCCTTCAAGCATTGTCTCGGTGGGCGTCAGTTTAAAAACATCAATAAATTTTGACTCGTTTAAAAAATACAATTCGGTTGTGTCATTTTCGTATCCGAAAAAGTTAAAGATAAATTTGTATTGACCTTTTTCAATAGGAATCTTGAAATATCCATTTTCGTCAGTTATACTTCTGACAATCAGACTGTCTTTTTGATTAAATACGACAACATTTACAAATTCAAGCGGCTTTTTGGACAATTCATCTTTTATCTGACCTGTAATTTCAATTGTTTGTGCATTAAAATTTATCCAAAAAACTGATAAAATAAAAAATAAAAAAATTTTCATGTGTAAATAATTTTGTAAGTCGTTGATTTGTAATTATTTTCATTCTATTGGTGTGAGAACTTTAAGGTTCTCATGGGGGTTTCATCTGTTTTGTTTTTTATTCAACCATTAACCCGCATTATTCATAAATAATGCTGGCGATTAAGTACAACTAACAAATTTGTTTGTTTTTAAAACAACCAAATTTGAGTTGTTCTAAATCGGGGTTTCATAAATTACTACCCGCTATTCAACTTGCATTCATAAAATTTTTTTAATTTTTATGAATAATTCAGGTTAAGACTTTCATTTTGTGAAAAAGTTACAAAAAAACTGTCTGAAAATGAAGTTTCGTTTTCAGACAGTTTTTTACAAATTTTATTTTTTTATACAGCCGGTGGAGGAGTAAAAACTCTTGATTTTGCTTCTCTGTCAAGCATAAAAAGAGCCGGTCCTTTTCCTTCTATAAGTCTTAATTCTTGTAATAATTCTATAACATTTGCTTCTTCCTCAACCTGTTCATCTACAAACCAATTCAGAAAACTAACACTTGCGTGGTCTTTTTCTTCATGAGCCAGTGTCATCAAATTATTGATTAAAGCTGTTATGTGATTTTCATGTTTTAAAGTTGATTCAAAAACATCAATTATATTTTTCCATGTAATTTGAGGTTTTTCTATTGCTTCCAAAACAACCTTACCGCCTCTGTCAATTACATACTGATAAAATTTCATTGCATGAAAAGTTTCTTCCTGATACTGAATTTTCATCCAGTTAGCAAATCCGTTTAGATTATTTAAAGATAAATAAGAAGACATTGACAAGTACAAATAAGCTGAATAAAGTTCTGCATTTATTTGCTCATTGTATGCTTTTTCCATTTTTACTGTTAACATAGTTTTATAGTTTTTATTTGCAAAAATAAAAAAAGTGCCTGAATAAACAAGCACTTTTTATCAACATTAAAATTCTTTTTGTTAAGGAACATGTTTAAAAAATAGTCCGATAACAGCGGTATTTTGCGTTTATTTGCGGTAAAAAAATATTATTCAAATATCTAACCGCAGAGAACTGCGAAGGTTTTCACAAAGAGCCGCAAAGTAATACAGACATTAATTTATTACATATTCCCTTAAATCCGTAAGTCTATACTTATATATCTGAAATTCAGTCAGGTGA
>DYKL01000005.1 GCA_020722645.1 Acetofilamentum sp.
TTTTCTTAGCTATCGCCTGTAAAACCTGAAAAGTTGTAAGTAAGTTCCGTTATATGCCTTTGCATATTTATTAGTTAATGAAAATGTTGATAATTCAGAACTTAATATCCCGCAACAACAAACCGTTAACAATGAAACTTTTTTGCAAACATTAGTTAATGAAAATGTTGATAATTCAGAACTTAATATCCCGCAACAACAAACCGTTAACAATGAAACTTTTTTGCAAACAACCGATTATATCTACTCTGTAACCGGAGGGATAGTTGAAACAAAAGAAAATAATACTTATTCTGACAATTTTTATGTAGAAACAGAAAAAAATGAATTGATAAAAATATCTATAAATGATACAAAACAGATTGAAACAGGTTCAGAAATTGGTTATCTTGCAAGAATTTTGGCTGCAGAAGCCTTGATTTATGAAAAAAGCGGCAATTATTACAATATTTCATTGTTTACAAGAATTTGTATTGCCGAAACTATTAAAAACAGGAAAAATTCTGATTTTGGTTTTTACAAAAATTATAAATCATACCGAAGTGTTATTATTTATACCGGTTATGCTACTTATGCTAAAGAGTTTCAAAATACACAAACTTGGCTTAAAAATGTTGTAGCAAAAAAACGATTTGTCCAAGAAGTGCTGCCTGCTGCTATTTATGTGTATTTAACGAAACAAATTTTACTCACGAAGCAACCGGATTTATTACACCGGCTAAATTATCTAAAGAAAAATATCAAAAATTTCAAAATAGAATACTAATTAAAATTGATAATATTGACCCTTATTATGAGTTTACTTTTTGGAAATATTAAGCTGAATTATTCAGATAATTACTTACGTGAAATCGCTTCGCTAGTTCAGGAGTTATAAAGCCTGTGCTGTAAGCATCTAAGTTTAAGGCCTGCCCTGTAAGGGTCTATAAAGTTATAAATTCTTTTATTTTTTTAATTTAGCCTAAATTTGAATTTACAATAATTCGTTAATTTTTCAATTAGCGTCATCCTGAGTGATAACGAAGGAAGCAAATTATTGATTTTCAATCAATTACTAATTTGTTACACGTACAAAATCAATTTGCTGAATATTAACGAATTACTTCAAAAAATACCGAACTATTGAATTTAAAAATTATTGAATTAAAATCAACTTAATCTTTTAACTAAAAACTATTCAGGGCAGGCTTTCAACTCCAAATTATTTATAAATAATTTGGTTTAATTTACAAACAATATATTTTTTTTTGAAACTTTCCTGAATTAATATTTTTTAATATTTTATGAGTTCAGTATAAAAAGGTCGTAAAAAGCAAACTCAAACTTGCAAGTATTTGATTATCAAGTAGTTATGTTTGTTTATTATTTTTTGTAAAACACTATAAATCAATTAGTTATGTTTTATTTGTTCTTTTTTGATAGCTTTTTAGACCGGACTCTTTTATGAAATCGACAAAACACAATTGTTCTGTCGTTTTTTTTAAAAACATAAAAACTTTTTTTAAAAAATAGTTTCCAAGTTTCAAAGTTTTATATTTTATTTGCACAAAAATTTTTAGAAGTGGAAAAAGAAGAAGAAATATTACAAAAAGCTAAAATGCTTTTTATGACTTATGGTTTACGGAGTATTACTATGGACGATTTAGCAAGGGAACTTTGTGTATCAAAAAAAACATTATATCAATTTTTCAAAGATAAAGCAGATTTGATTGAAAAAATTGTTAAATCTGAAATTGATATGATGTTGAAAAAAATGCAAAAAATATACGACCAGAGTGAAAATACTATTGACAGAATGATTAAAATCAATCTGCACATGATTGAAATGAGGAAAAGTACTCCAAAAAATGTTCAATACGATTTGGAAAAATATTACCCTGAAATTGCAGAAAAATCAAAAAAAGAAACCGATAAAAAAATGTTTGAAGCTATTAAAGAAAATCACGAAAGAGGTAAAAAAGAAGGGCTTATCAGAGAAGATTTGAATACAGATATTATTGCTTCATTACAAATAAATCGTAGTAAATATATTAACAAAATGATTGAAGAACTAAATAATTATGATGATGAAAAAATTTTGAACGATATTTTTGAATATCATATCAGAGGTATTGCAACTGAAAAAGGAATAAATTATTATCAAAATAAATTCAATAAAAACAAGTAAAATGATAAAAAAAACCGCCTTAAATATTATAATAATTTTTCTTGGCTTTATTTTAAATGCTCAAGAAATTAAAACAGTAGAATTTGATGTAAATCAAGCAGTTGATTATGCGATGGAAAACAATCTGACAATAAAAAACAGTCAGTCAGAAATTGCAAAAGCTAAATGGAAAGTGTGGGAAACGACAGCAATAGGCTTACCGCAAGTGAATGCAACGATAGACTATAACCTTTATCCTGATATTCCGACACAATATATGCCTGATTTTATTACACCTGCAATTATTGGAGCAAATACTTATTATTTCGGATTAACGCCGGTTGCTCCTCTGCCCGAAGAAGGTGAAAAATTTGCTGTTCAATTTGGAAATAAACATAATATGAACTACGGTGCTTCTGTCTCTCAACTTATTTTCAGCGGAGAATACATTGTTGGACTTATGGCAGCTAGAACTTACAAACTTTTATCTGAACAAAATTTTGATAAAGCAAAGATTGAGCTTAAAGCTACTGTTAAACTTGCATATTATATGGTTTTAATAGCTAATCAAAGCAAAGAAATTCTAATCGAAAATTACAAAAACATTGAAAAATTACACATTGAAACACAAAAACTTGTTGATGTAGGTTTTGCAAGTCAGTCACAGGCTGACCAGATGAAAATATTGGAACTGACGCTAAAAAATCAAATTTCATCGTTAGAAAGACAAGAAGAATTGTCTGTTTTAATGCTCAAATTTCATTTAGGTTTAATTCCGCAAGACAGTCTTATTTTAACTACTAAATTAGATGAATTAGTTAAAGAAATAAGTTTGGAAATTGTCGGGACTGAATTTGACGTAAACGCAAATATGGATTATCAGCTTATGACAACTCAGGTAGCATTAGCAAAATTGAATCTTAAAAGATCTATGAGTACAACTTTACCTACTTTGACAGGTTTTTATTCATATTCTGAAAATGCTCAAAATGACTCATTGATTTTTATTGATAATACAAAAGAATGGAACCCGACGTCTGTAGTTGGTTTGAAATTAAGCATACCTATATTCTCAAGCGGACAAAGAACAGCTGTAATCCAACAAAGAAAAATTGAATACAATATTGCCGAAAACCAAAAACAAATGGTTGAACAACAACTGAATATTAAATTCTATCAAACAAAAAGCAATTATCTGAATGCTCTTGAAACTCTTCTTAATCAAAAAGAAAATTTAGATTTATCTAAAAAAATTTACAACGAAACGCTTATTAAATACAAAGAAGGAGCGGCAAGCAGTATGGATTTAACTCAAAATCAAAATCAATATTTACAAAACGAAGCAAGTTACTATCAATCTTTGCTTCAACTACTTAACTCTAAAACTGAACTTGAAAAATTATTAAACAAATAAACTCGCAAATATGAAAAAAGTAATAATAACTATTGTTTTATTCGGTTTTATAATCACCGGTTGCAAAACAGACACTGAAAATCCGGATTTTATCAAAAACCAGATTATGGAATATAAAATACAAGTCGAAAATCTTAATGAAAAAATATTTGAACTTGAAAAAAAATTAGATGATAACGGTCAATCTAAAGAAGCAATAAAAGTAGAAGCAGAGATCGTTGAAAGTACAAATTTTGAACAATTTATTGATGTTTCTGCTGTTGTAGATGCTGATTTAAATTCTCTTATCAGCCCTCAAATGAATGGCCAGATAACAAAAATTTACGTAAAAGAAGGACAATTCGTTTCAAAAGGTCAAACACTTGCAAAACTAAATGACGAAGTTTTGCTTAAAAATCTCGCTCAACTCGAAACAAGCCTGCTATTAGCTGACACATTGTACGAAAAACAGAAAAAATTATGGGAAGACAAAGTTATTTCAGAAGTTGAATATTTACGTTCAAAAAATCAAAAAGAAACAATTGAAAAAAACATAGATGTTATCAAATCCCAAATCCGTTTATCTACTATTACAGCACCTTTCAGTGGTATTGTAGATAGAATTTTCGGAAAAGAAGGTGAAATAGGCGTCCCCGGTAAAACGTTGATTCAACTTGTTAATCTTAATAAGATGATTGCAACTGCCGATGTATCTGAAAAATACCTTCCTTCAATTAAAGTTGGTGATGAAGTTTCAATTAGTTTCAAAACATATCCTGACTTGAATATTGAGAGCAAAGTATATCAAATTGGAAATGTAATTGACCCTAATAACCGTACTTTCAGAATTAAAGTAATGTTCGATAATATTGACAGTAAAATTAAACCAAATATGCTGTCGGTCATACGTTTTCAAAATTTTCAGACAAATAACGCAATAGTTGTTCCAACTAATATTTTAACGGAAGACATTGATGGTTGGTATCTTTACACAATAGAAAACAAAGACGGAAAAGATTTTGCAGCAAAAAAATATGTTAAAATCGGAAATTCCAACGAAAATCAAACAGTCATTGAATCCGGACTAAAAGAGGGTGATAAAGTTATTACAAAAGGCTTTAACCTTCTCAAAAACGGAATGGAAGTTAAAATTCAATAAGTAAAATCAGCTGAAATTTATTTTAAATTAAATCAGCAAAATAAATCAAACAATTCTATAAAAAATGGAAGAAATTAATAAATCACACAGGGATTTTAAACTTACAAGTTGGGCGATAAATAACAAAAACACTATATATTTGGCTTTGTTTGTGCTCTTGATTTTCGGTATTATTTCTTATTTAAGTTTACCTAAAGAATTATTTCCGGAAATTAATTACCCCACTGTTTTTGTAAACACTGTTTATCCGGGTAATTCGCCAAGTGACATCGAAAACTTAATAACAAAACCACTTGAAAAAGAACTTAAATCATTACCTGACGTTAAAAGAGTACGTTCTACTTCTGCACAGGACGCTTCGATGATTTTTGTTGAATATCGTGCAAATGTTGATATTGATGACGTTTTTCAAGATGTCAAAGACGGTGTAGATAAATCAAAAAGCAACCTTCCGGACGATTTACTTGCCGATCCGATGGTTATTGAGCTTAATTTTTCTGAATTTCCGGTTGTAACAATAAATTTATCAGGGCAATACAATATTGATGAACTTAAAAGTTTTGCCGATTTGCTTGTTGATGAATTAGAAACTGTCCCTGAAGTATCATCAGTTGAAATAAGTGGTTTGAGCGACAAAGAAATTCAAGTAAATATTGACGCATACAAACTCACTGAAATGAACTTGAGTTTCAACACTATTGCAAATGCTATAAAGTTTGAAAATGTAACGATGTCTGCCGGTGAAATTAAAATGGGAGACGTTGAACGTAGTTTAAGAATTGTTGGCGAATATTCTTCTGTTGAAGAAATTCAAAATATAATTGTAAAAACAGACAATGGAATACCTGTTTATTTAAAAGATGTTGCAGAAGTTAAAGAAACTTATAAAGAGGCAGACAGCTACTCAAGATTATGGAGACAACCAGTCATTTCATTGCAAGTTATAAAAAAGAACAACGAAAATGTTATAAATTGTGTTGATAATGTTTTAGAAAAAATTGATGAATCAAAAAAAGACGGAAAAATACCCGAAGACTTAGTTATTACAGTTACAAACAATCAATCAAAGAGTATTAAATTTATGCTGAAAAACTTAGAAAATAACATTATAATGGGTGTTATTTTGGTTTTATTGATTTTGCTTTTGTTTTTGGGGATTAGAAATGCATTGCTTGTTAGTTTTTCTATTCCGATGTCAATGTTTCTTTCTTTTGCAATTTTAAGTGCAATGGGAGAAACCATCAATATGATTACTCTGTTTTCTATGATTTTGGCACTTGGTATGTTAGTAGATAATGCTATTGTAGTAGTTGAAAATATATACAGATTTACTGACAAAGGTTACAATTTAAAAGAAGCAGCAAGGCTTGCTACATCAGAGGTTGCGGTACCTATAATAGCTTCAACATTAACAACTTTAGCTGCATTTTTCCCGCTGATTTTCTGGAACGACCTGATAGGTGTATTTATGAAACTTTTACCGCTAACTTTAATTATTGTTCTGTCTGCTTCATTATTTAATGCTCTTGTTTTTACACCGGTTTTAAGTCGTGTTTTTGTTAAAAATACTTCTGAAATTATAAAACCTTCAAAAAAGAAAACTATAATTTGGTCGGCATCATTTCTCGTTGTCGGGGTATTATTCGATATTATATCTTTTAATGTTCTTGGAAACTTACTAATAATTTCAGGCTTGCTTTATTTACTATATACTTTTGTTTTATTTGATTTATCAAAATGGACACAAAATAAATTTTTAGTTTGGTTAGAAGAAGTTTATCTGAAATTTATTAAGTATTCTTTAAGGGGTAAAAAGCCGGGCTTGATTATTGGTGGAGTTACTCTCCTTTTATTTGTTACAATGTTTTTTTATTTTGGCGTAAGAAGACCTCAAGTTACTTTATTTCCGAGTAACCAACCTCAATATTTTAATATGAACGTAGAGCTTCCTTCAGGTACTGGATTAAATTTTACAGATTCTGTAATGAATATTATTGAAGATGATATGGATTCTTTGCTTATACCATATAAGGATATTGTGGAATCTAAAATTGTTAATGTAGGAAATGGTGTCAGAACAGGAGCTTTTAATGTCGGGACAAAATTAAACAGAGGTCAAATTTCAGTTTATTTTGTTGATTATGAATATCGTAACGGGATTAATACATCTGATATTTTAATTGAAGTCTCTGAATATTTTAAAAACAGATATGCCGGATTAAAAATAACTTTTGATAAAAACAGAATGGGTCCTCCGAGCGGAAAAGCAATTAATATCGAATTAAGCGGTGAAGATATGGATATGCTCATTAGTCTTTCTGATTCTGTAATTACAAAAATTAACAATGCCAAAATTCCGGGTATTGAAAACATTGAACTTGACATTGAAACAGGAAAACCTGAAATGATTATTTCGGTAGATAGAGAAAAAGCCGGTAGGTATGGCGTTAGCACTATGCAGATTGCTTCAATTATCAGATATTCTTTGTATGGATTTGAAGTTTCAAAATATAAAACAGAAGACGATGAATATCCTATAATGTTGAGATTTTCCGAAAATTACAGACACGATTTACAAACTCTTATGAATCAAAAAATAACTTTCAAAAACAGCAGAGGTGCTGATGTTGATATTCCAATTTCTTCAGTAGCGTCATACAAATTAAGCAATACAGTAAGCTCAGTCAGAAGAATTAATCGGGACAGAACTATTACTATTTCATCAAATGTTCTTGAAGGTTACAATGCAAATGATATTAACATTTTGATTAAATCAGAATTAAAATCATTAAAATTACCTGAGGGATACAAAATTAACTATACCGGAGAACAAGAGGATATTGAGAGTTCTATGAGATTCATTCAAATTGCTATGTTAGTTGCTATTGCTTTGATTTTAATAATTTTAGTAACACAATTTAATTCAATAGTAAAACCTTTAATAATTTTATTCAGTGTAATTCTCAGTACAATAGGCGTCTTTGGTGGTTTAGCTACATTTAATTTGGATTTTGTTATAATAATGACAGGTGTCGGTTTAATTTCTCTCGCAGGAATAGTTGTTAATAATGCTATTGTTTTAATTGATTACATTGATATTTTGAAAGAAGATAGAAAAAAAGAACTTGGTATTGAAAGTGATAAAGATTTACCAATCAATGAAATAATTGATTGTATTGTAATGGCAGGAAAAACACGTTTAAGACCTGTATTATTAACAGCCATAACAACTGTACTGGGTTTAGTTTCACTTGCTGTTGGTCTAAATATTGATTTTGGTGGTTTATTTTCTGAACTTAAACCTAATATTTATCTTGGCGGTGATAATGTTCAATTCTGGGGACCTATGGCTTGGACTGTAATTTTCGGGCTTAGTTTTGCAACATTTATGACTTTAATTGTTATTCCAGCTATGTATTTATTAGGAAACAAAATAAAATTAAAATTCAGCAAAGAAGAAAATTAAAAATAAAACTCGTCATAATGACGAGATTTTTATTTTTGCATAAAACTTTTAATGTTATTAAATAAAATTTTTTGCAATGAAATATCTTTTTTTTGATACTGAAACAACCGGTTTCCCGCCGTCTGCCAGATTAGTTCAAATTGCTTGGCAAATTTGGGAAGACAACTCTTTAATTTCCAAACAAAACCACATAATTAAACCCGAAGGATATATAATCCCTGATGAAGTAGCAAAAATTCACGGCATTACAACTGAAATTGCTCTTAAAAAAGGTGAAGATTTATTTGAAATTATGTCGTTGTTTGACAAGGAAATTAATACAGTTGATTATTTAGTGGCTCATAATTATAATTTTGATTCAAAAATTGTAATGGGTGAATTTAAAAGATTATCTATGATAACTGTATTTGAGCAAATTCCACATTTAGATACAATGAAATCCAGTACAAATTATTTAAAATTGCCTAAAACGAGCAATAAATACGGAGGAGCATATAAGTATCCACGTTTAGAAGAACTATACTATAATTTGTTCAATTCTAACTTTAAAAATGCACACTCGGCTGATGCTGATGTTGATGCTACTGCTAAATGTTTTTTTGAACTGCAAAGCAGAGGAGTTTTGTAAATGAGAATTTTGGCTATTGATTACGGCAAAAAAAGAACCGGTTTAGCTGTTACTGACCCTTTAAAAATTATTGCTCATTCTCTCGAAACTGTCGAAACATCTAAACTTAATGATTATATTGACAATTATCTAAAAAAAGAAGATGTCGAAGAAATTGTAATCGGTCATCCGAAACATTCTGACAATACAGATGCTGATATATTTGCTGAAATCAAAAATTTTCAAATTAAACTCGAAAAAAAATATCCTGATTTGATTTATACTTTTTGGGACGAAAGATATACATCAAAAATGGCTGTAAAATCAATGGTTGAAGCGGGTTTCAAAAAGAAAGATAGAAGAAAAAAAGAAAATATTGATAAAATAGCCGCAACTATAATTTTACAGGAATATTTACAATCAAAACAAAACCATTAATGTACTGACATTGCACACAATGTCTCTAAAACAAAAAAATTATGTCTGTTTTATTGGAATATGCAATGTTTCCCACAGATAAAGGCGAAAGTGTCAGCGAATATGTTTCTAAAATTATCGAAATGATTAGAAACTCCGGCTTTCAGTACAAATTAACTGCAATGGGTACAATAGTTGAAACTTCATCAGTTGAAGAAGCAACTGAAATTATCAACAAATCTTATTCAATTTTAGAAACTTACAGCAATAGAGTTTATGCTTCTATTAAATTAGACATACAAAAAAATAAGAAAAACAGATTGTTATCGAAAATAAAATCTATCGAAAATAAGATAGGTGAGGTTGAAAAATAATTCTTTGATACCATTTTAATGCTAACTTGACAAATTTTACCAACTTATAGACACTTACAGGGGAGGCTTTAAAAACTTTATGAACTTTAAAAACTTTATGAACTTTAAAAACTTTATGAACTTTAAAAACTTTCAACTAATATATTGTGGCAAAAAAAACTAAATTTGTTTGTTCAAATTGCGGTGCTAATTCTGCAACTTGGCTCGGCAAATGTCCTGTTTGCGGAGAATGGAACACTTACGAAGAAGAAATAGTTATTTCATCAAAAAACGTTTCAAAAAGCATAAATACTTCTGCTGCCAAGCCGATTTTAATAAAAGAAATCAGCTCAAAACCAGAACAAAGGATTGATACAAAAAATTTGGAATTGAACAGAGTTCTTGGTGGCGGGATAATTTCGGGATCTCTAATTTTACTAGGCGGTGAACCGGGAATCGGCAAATCAACCCTCGCTTTGCAGGTTGCTCTTAGCCTTAACATTCCTGTTTTGTACATTTCAGGCGAAGAGAGTTTGCAACAAATTAAACTTCGAGCTCAAAGAATTAATCCCGAAAGCGAAAATTGCTTTGTACTTTCAGAAGTAAATTTGGAAAATATTTTGCTTAACATAGATTCTCTGAAACCACAACTTGTTGTTATAGACTCTATACAAACAATTCAAAGCGAAAAAATTGAGTCAACTCCCGGAAGTGTTTCGCAAGTTCGTGAATGCACAACTATAATTCAAAGATACGCAAAACAGACAGATATACCGTTTATTATTATCGGTCATATCAACAAAGAAGGTAGCATAGCCGGACCAAAAATATTAGAGCATATAGTTGATACCGTACTTCAGTTTGAAGGCGACAGAAACTTTATGTACAGGATTTTACGTGGCATGAAAAACCGTTTTGGTTCAACTTCTGAAATAGGTATTTTTGAAATGAAAAACACAGGTCTAATCGAAATTAACAATCCTTCTGAACTGCTTATGTCTCAGGGCAATCAAGAAGTAAGCGGCGTAACTATTGCCGCAACACTCGAAGGAGCGAGACCTTTATTGATTGAAATTCAGGCACTTGTCAGCACTGCTGTTTACGGAACACCACAAAGAAGCAGCACAACATTCGACATTCGCCGATTAAATATGCTTCTTGCTGTTTTAGAAAAAAGAGCCGGTTTCAGACTTTCCACAAAAGACGTTTTTTTGAATATTGCCGGTGGATTAAGAGTTTTTGATACAGCTCTTGATTTAGCTGTTATTGCATCTGTTCTATCATCTGATTTGGATTTATCAATTCCAAAAAATGTTTGTTTTGCCGGTGAAATTGGATTATCCGGCGAAGTCAGACCTGTCAGCAGAATTGAACAAAGAATCAGCGAAGCACAAAAATTAGGCTTAAAAGAAATTTATATTTCTAAATATACAAAAGGGGTAGAATACAATCGTTATAATATTAAAGTTGTTTTAGTTTCAAAGGTCGAAGAAGTTTTTAAAAATTTATTCGGCAGAAAATAAAAATTTTATTACTTTTGCAGCGGCTCCGTAGCTCAACTGAATAGAGCATCAGACTTCGGATCTGAGGGCTGCGGGTTTGAATCCCGCCGGAGTCACTATTGAGTTAAAAGTTAATAAAGTTCATAGTTATACTAAACCGCTTCCAAAATTTGTAAATTAACGTATATAGTTTTTTTGAATTTGTAATCCGAAAAGTCCTATAAATCAGCTGATTAGTTAAATTCGGATTACAAATCCGAATTAGCAATGTTATGAAATCTTGCGGCGGCTTAGTATAAAAGTTTATGTTGATTTTAATTTATTTTTTTTAGGTGGAATTTGGACTAAATTAAAACACACGCAAAATCCTATAACTTATTCTTACCTTTTTTAAAATTTTCTAAATATGTTTTTAAATATTTTTGGATAATATTGTTCTAAATACATTTGCCGCCATTTTTAATTTTTTCTTATTTATTATTAAATATAACATAAACAAAATGAAAGAACTTTTTATTATATTAATATCATTATTAAGCTTAAGTATTTTTATTGTTCCGAAAAAAATGCAATACTTTTTAATGCTGATTAGCCAGATAATTCTAATGCTTTTTTCCGGTTATTTTGCTTTTTTAGCTTTTAATGGTAATCAAACGATACAAATCAAACTTTTCAGTATTCTGGGGAATGATGTAAACATTATTGCAGACAGCCTTTCTGCATTTTTTATATTTGTCATCAATTTAACCGTTTTTACAGGTTCTTTATATGCTTATGGCTATTTAAAACCTTATCGTGATGTTAAAACAAAAACTGAAATGGCTTGGCATTATTTCAATTTTCTGCTTTTGCATATTTCAATGTTAATGGTTGTTGTTTTACGTGAAGGTATTAGCTTTTTGTTTTTTTGGGAATTAATGTCGGTATCTACATTTTTTCTTATTCTTTTTGATTCAGAAAGCCAAGAAAATAAAAAAGCAGGTATTAAATTTTTAATTCAAATGCACATTGCTTTTTTTATACTTATTGCCACTTTTTTAATAATTAGTCTAAAAACAAACCAAAGTATTGGCTTTGATAGTTTAACAGCCTATTTTAACACCTTTCCTGTTTTTCCTTTATTTTTAATGTTTTTTATAGGATTTGGAATTAAAGCAGGTTTTATACCACTGCATACTTGGTTACCACACGCACATCCGGCTGCTCCTTCTCACATTTCGGGTGTTATGAGCGGTGTTATGATTAAAATGGGGATTTATGGAATTTTGAGAGTTATAACCTATATTCACACAAATCTTTTATCAATTGGTGTTTTAATACTCATTATTTCTATATATTCAGGTATTATCGGTGTTATTATTGCTATTGTTCAACACGATTTTAAAAAATTATTAGCTTATCACAGTATCGAAAACATTGGAATAATTGGAATAGGAATAGGATTTGGTGTCATAGGCATTGCTGTAAATAACCCGATATTGGCTTGTCTGGGATTTGCAGGCGGCTTATTGCACATTCTTAATCATTCACTTTTCAAATCTTTGCTTTTTTATTCTGCCGGTAGTGTTTACCAACAAACTCACACAAGAAATATTGAACAATTAGGCGGTTTAGGTAAAAAAATGCCAGCAACAGCATTATTTTTCCTTATCGGTGCTGCTGCTATTTCAGGTTTACCTCCTTTTAATGGTTTTATTTCCGAATTTCTAATTTACGGCGGATTATTCAAATCTTTATCTAATAATAACTTTATATTTACTTTTACACTTTTAAGCGGCATTATTGCATTAGTAATTATTGGGGGTTTAGCTGTTTTTTGTTTTACTAAAGTATTCAGCATAATTTTTCTGGGTAATGCAAGAAGTAAAGACACTGAAAAAGCATCTGAAGTTAAAAAAATTATGCTTTTACCTAAATTAATTATTACTCTTGTTATTGTTTTTATAGGCTTTTTCCCGTTTTTAATTTTAAAACCTCTTTCTATATTAACAGGAACTTTTATTGAAAACACTTCTTTTTTATTCAATATCGAAGGTATTATGACGAATATTTCAATAACAGTTGGCATTCTTGTAGTTTTAATTGCAATTTTATGGTTTATAAAGAAACAATTTTATAAAAAACAATCAAAAACAATTGAAACAACCTGGGGTTGCGGATATACGGGTGCTAATCCTGCTGTTCATCAATACACAGCTACTTCTTATGCTAATTATATTGTCAGAAAAGCAAAATATATTGTTGGGGTCAAAAAACACTTCAAACCTATCGAAAAAGATGATATTTTCCCCGAAAAAACTGAATTTGAGACACATAGCTCTGATGTATTCGAGGAAAAAACAATTTTGAAACCTGTTAATAAAATATTAAATTTTCTTGAAAAAATTGCAGTATTTCAAACCGGAAATATTCAGCATTACCTTTTATACGCATTGTTTTTTATTTTTCTTATTTCAATTTTAACAATACTAAAAATTATATAAAATGGGCATTAGCATAATTTTAATAATAATTACCGCATTGTTGTTTCCCGGAATTGTAACTTTTGCCAAAACAAAAATTGTAGGTAGAAAAGGTCCAAAAATTATTCAACCTATTTACGACCTTTTTAAACTTTTTAAAAAAAGGAATGTTTATAGTCAGACAAGCGGAATTATTTTTCAAATTGCTCCGATTATATACTTTGCAACTGTTTTTTTAGCCGCATTTTTTATACCGATTGGCAATTACAAAGCAATCATATCTTTTAACGGCGATTTTGTTTTATTTGCATATTTACTCGGATTCGGAAGATTTATGATGATTCTTGCCGCTATGGACACAGGCAGCGGCTTCGAAGGTATGGGGGCTAATAGAGAAGCTTTTTATTCTTTACTTGCTGAACCAGCATTTTTTATTATTTTTTCCTCGGTTGCACTAATGACCGGACATACTTCTTTTTACGATATTTTTAATAATTTGCATATAGAAACTGCTTTGTCTTATTTTGTGGCAGCTTTATCAATTTATATTTTATTTTGGGTTTCAATGGTAGAAAACAGCCGAATGCCGGTTGATGACCCCAAAACTCACCTCGAATTAACTATGGTTCACGAAGTTATGGTGCTTGACCACAGCGGATTTGAGCTTGCTTTGATTCAGCTTGCAGGTGGTCTGAAATTTGCAATTTTTGGAACTTTGATTTATAATTTTATTCTGCCTATTCAAAATAATTTTTTAGCTAATTTAATTTTGTTTCCTATTGTTATACTGATTTACGCCCTTTTAGTTGCTGTTTCTGAATCTTATAAAGCAAGAAATAAAATGCAAAAAAATGCTCAATGGATAATTACTTTGTCAGCTATTTCAATTGTTGTTTTTTTATCTGTTTTAATAATAACCGAAAAAATAATTTTTTAAAATGAACCTAATACTTCTTATAATTTTAATGGCATCTCTTGTCTATTTTTTTCTGACCGAAAGAACTTCTAATTATGTAAAAATTTTGACATTACAAGGGACTTTACTTTTTGCAATAGCATTGATTAACTTAATTGACATCAGTACGCTTGCATTAATTTTAATTCTACTTGAAACAATTATAATAAAAGCTATTATCGTTCCTCAATTCTTAAACCAATTAAGACGAACAAATAACTTGAGGCGTGTTGCTCAAAGTCAGGTTGCTGTTTTTTATTCAATTATTTTAATTGTCTCTATTATAATTATCAGTTTTTTTGCTGCATATTACGTTAAAAATCAATATATTCAATTAAGTTTTTTTACTGTTTCAATTTCCACGGTTTTAGGAGGAATCTATTTTATTATAATTCACAAAAATCTTTTTAATCACATAGTAGGTTTTTTGATTATTGAAAATGGTGCTTTTTTATTGTCGCTTGCTGTTGGCGGCGAATTTCCTTTTTTGGTCAGTATGGCTGTTTTGATAGATATTCTTATGGCTGTGCTTATAATTGGTGTTTTTGTTAATAAAATAGGCAGCACTTTTGGAGATATGTCTATTTCAAGTTTAAATAAAATAAAAGATTGATGATGATAATATTATATTTTCTGATAGTATCGGCAGTTTTTGCTTCTCTTTCGTTTTTTATTAAGAACAAAATTCTGCATATTATAATTGCTGTTTTTTACAGTTTTATGCAAATAGGGCTGACTATTTATGCTTATTTGAATATCAACAATTTTGATTCTGTTTATTTTAAATTTGACAGCTTATCTATTTTATTGAACGGACTGTTAAATATCATTCTGATTCCTGTTTTATTTCACAGCAAATATTATATAGAAAGACACGTTGCTACAATTAAAAACAGGGGACGATTTATAACTATGATAATAATTCTCTCTTCTGCTTTGAGTAGTATCTATTTTACCGACAATGTCGTTCTTGTTTGGGTATGTTTGGAAATCACAACCATTTGCGTTACATTTTTGATTTATCACGAAAGATACATCGCTGCATTAGAAGCCGCTTGGAAGTATTTGTTTATTTCATCGTTCGGAATTACCATTGCCTTTTTGGGTATATTATTTTTATCAGTTCAAGGTAACAATGCTAACGAAGTTTCTCTTTCTTTTACTCATCTGAACTCAATTGCACATAATATTGACCCGTTATTTTTAAAAATAGCCTTTTTATTGTTAATAACAGGTTACAGTATAAAAATCAACGTTTTCCCTTTGTATGCTGCCACTATTGATGCCAAAACGACTGCTCCTTTTGCAGTAAATGCAATAACATCTACTGCTTTAATTAACGGAGGCTTTATTGCAGTTTTCCGAATTTATGCAATTATTTCAAAAACAGATTCTTTCAAATGGGTTCAAAATATTTTGTTTATTGTTGGGATAATAAGCTTGTTTATTGTTAGCATTCAATTATTTAAGGTAAGAAGATTTAAAAGAATGTTTGCTTTTTCAAGTATGGAGCATCTTGCGTTAATTTTTATTGCAATTTCATTAGGAAAAATAGGCTTATATGCGGCTATGTTGCATTTAGTATTTCATACACTTTCAAAAACAGGTGTATTTTTACATTTTGGTCAAATCAGGGCTTTTTTTCAAAGCGCGTGGATTAAAGATACAGGTGATTATTTCAAAAAAAACGGATTTAGTGCATTAGTTTATATTTTTAGTATTTTAACTATTACTGCTATTCCTCCTTCGGGTATGTTTGTCAGCGAATTTCTGATATTTAAAGCACTTTTTGAAACAAAACAATACATAACAGCTGTATTGATAATTATTCTTCTGACAATTATTGTTTATTTGATATTTAAACATTCTATGCAATTATTATTTGGAAAATTACCCGAAAATTTCAAACAGGAAAATGCAATTGTATCCAAATTTGAGCCGGTTTCACAGATTTTTTTATTTTCATTAGTAATTTATTTGGCATATTTTCCGCCTGAATTTTTTACTGAACTTATTAAATCTGTTTTACAAATTTTTTAATTAATTGTTATATCAGAAACTATGAACAATCTTTGTAAAATAAAAAATAACAACTCAATTTCTTTAAATTCGATACCTGTTTATAAATATTCCGATTTTTTTAGTAAAGTTGTAGATTTAATGGGTGATGATAACAAACATATTGTCAATTACTTTGCTATACCTGATAAAAATATATTTCGATTTATAGCTTTAATTGCCGATGATTCAAACAGCGACATAATTATTTTATCTCATATTTTAGAAGAAAATGATAAGAAAGAGTTAGCAGCATTAACCCCAAAAATTAACGCATTACACATATTTGAAAGAGAAATATTTGAAAACTACGGTATTAATTTTATCGGACATCCTTGGTTAAAACCGGTTCGTTTTCCAAAAAATCGCTACAACAAAGAACTTCAAATTAACGATTATCCATTCTACAAAATTAACAGCAGTGAGCTGCACGAAGTAGGCGTAGGACCTATACACGCAGGCATTATAGAACCCGGACATTTCAGATTTATTTGTAACGGTGAAGATGTATTACATCTCGAAATTCAATTAGGCTGGCAACATAGAGGCATTGAAAAGCTAATGCTTGAAAAAAAACAACTTTTGCAACGAACAATTTTATCTGAATCAATTGCCGGTGATACTTCTGTCGGACATAGCCTTGCTTTTGCTCAAGTTATGGAAACTCTGGCTCAAATTGAGGTCAGCGAACAACTTAAAATTGAACGCTCATTAGCATTAGAATTAGAAAGAATAGCAATTCACGTAGGAGATATTTCTGCTCTTTGCACTGATGTTGCATATAATCTTGGTGCAAATATTTTTGGTATTTTAAGAACTGGCATTATAAATTTCACACAATCCTGGTGCGGAAATCGCCTGGGTAAAAGTATGATACGTGTTGGCGGGATAAATCTTCCTTTCACTGAAAAACTTAAAATTTCATTATTAGATACTATCGCAAAATTTGAATTTCAATTTTTGGAATTAGCACATCATACTTACAGGTTGCCAAGCGTAGAAAACCGCTTTGATAATATAGGAACTGTCTCGGAAAATCAAATCAGAAAAATTGGAGCAGTTGGTATGGCTGCAAGAATGGCTAATGTAAAACGCGACATCAGGCAATCTCATCCTTTTGCAGGATTTTTTAAATATCCCATAGAACCTGTTGTTTTGCCGAAGGGTGATGTTTTTTCAAGATTTCTTTTAAGACGGAAAGAAATTAAAAGTTCAATTGCTTGGATAAAAAATATGTTTGAAAAAGAAAATTTTGATACACCTTCTGAAAAGCCCAAAACAAGCATTTCATTAATGCCACAAATGTTTGCTGTTTCGCTTACAGAAGGTTGGAGAGGCGAAATTTGTCATTGTGCAGTTACCGACCAAAATGGTGAAATTTGTTTTTATAAAATTAAAGACCCTTCAATGCACAACTGGAAAGCCCTTGAACTTTCGCTTCGAAATTTGGAAATATCTGATTTCCCGATAAATAACAAAAGTTATAATTTAAGTTACTGTGGTTTTGACCTTTAAAATTATCAAAAATGCTCGAAGAAATAAAAATAATGATTCATAACGGGAAACAATTCATTCCTGACGTTAGAACATCAAAAGTATCAGAAACATTCAGAGGAAGACCTGTAATTACAAACGCTGTTGTTGATGAACAAAAACTTGTAGAACTTTGTCCCACTTCAGCAATTTCATCTCATCCTTTGTCAATTGATTTAAAAAAATGTATTTTTTGCGGAGAATGTGCTTTTCGATTTCCCGAAAAAATTAAATTTACTAATGATTATAAATTATCTTCAAACAATCCCGATAATTTAATTATTAAAGAAGGTCAAACCGGACCAATTATGTTTGACCCTTCGATTGTAAGAAACGAAATTAAAAAAATATTTAAAAGTTCATTGAAATTAAGACAAGTATGTGCCGGTGGCGATAATTCTGCTGAATATGAGCTAAACGCTTCTGGCAATGCAAACTTTGATATGGGGCGTTTCGGAATTGAGTTTGTAGCTTCACCAAGACACGCTGACGGAATTTTAGTAACAGGACCTATCAGTGAGAATATGGCGGAAGCACTTGAAATTGCATATAAAGCGACTCCTGAACCAAAATTATTCATTTTATGCGGTGTTGATGCTATCAGCGGCGGTATTTTTGCCGATAGCAAAGCCCTGAACAGAAATTTTTTAAAAAAAGTAAAGGTTGATTTATACATTCCGGGCAATCCACCTCACCCGTTAAATATAATCAACGGACTTTTGAATTTTATAAACTAAAAAAATATAAATTTCTAAGGCTTTGCCACAACAAAAACAGATGAAAACATTTCAGGTTTAATTTTGGCAAGAATATTATGAATTTTTTTACCGAAAAACAAAGTACCTGTTGGAGCCGGAACTTTTTTTACTTCTCCATATCCGCAATAATTTTTAAGCATATTTGTTAATGAGCGAAATGTAAAATAATGCAAATGCCCGTTATCAAAAAACTTCACAGGTTTTCCTTTGTAAGATATCAAACCTTCATTATTAGATGCTGTCGAAGGAAATCTGCCTCTCAAAAGTTTTAATCTATGACCAATATCGGCAACATTTGGCGTTTCAATGAAAACAAAACCTTTCGTTTTAAGAAGCTTTTTCACTTCTTTCATCGCAGAGATAGGATCTAAAAGATGTTCTATCAATGCAAGCATAATAACAGCATCAAATTGTCCTGTTTCTTCAGCTTTGAAATTTTCTATATCAAGTTCTTTAACTTCTAATTTCTCGCTTTTAACGTTATTTTTTATGCTTTGTAATCGAGGTGCTGATAAATCTGTTGCAACATATCTTTTTATTTCTGGATTGCTAATTAACAAGCTATTTACTAACGTACCATTTCCGGCACCTAATTCTAAAATTTCACCGCCAATTTTATTGTCAACAAAATATTTAATACAAGCCTGTGAACGGTTTACCGGATTTTTGGTGTATTTAAAAACCGGTAGTTCTTTTTTTTCAGCGTCATCACTGTAATGAGCCTCATAAAATTCTTTCAATTTGTCCATTTTATCTTTAATAATGTTAAATAATATTTTTTATAAAATCTTCATATTCTTCTTCTTTCATTAAGAATTCCTCAAACTCTTCCTGACAGATTTTTTCTTCTGTTATGCAAAGTTCAAATATATTTACTGATATATCTTCTCTTTTTTTGATAATAAATCCGTCACGAAAAAAAAAGTAAAAGTAACCATAATGATAATGTCCGGATTTGTATTCTTTTCCGGAGATTAAAAGAATTATAATTTTTTTTGCTTCGTCTTTTGTCATAAATTATTGTTTAGCAGACACAACAGCAGCACTTTTGTATATTTCAACATCACCATCCAGATTAAAAATTTTTACAACAACGGCATATATACCAATTCTAACTTTAGCACTATTTTCATCAAGCCCGTCCCAAATCCAGAAACCTTCGGCGGCAATATACTCATCATTTACAAGTTCTCTTACTAATCTGCCGTTTTTATCAAAAATCATAACAGTTGCCAAATAGCCACCTTGCGGGAAATTGTAATGAATGTATAATTCATCATCATATCCATCATTGTCAGGTGAAATTACTTCGGGTTCAAGCATAATTGTTCCGCTTAAATAAACACTGTCCAAATTTATGTATTGAGAATTTTTCAATCCCGGTGTAGCAAAACCTGCATTAGCAGATGCAGAATGCCAGTTTGTACTGTCTTGTGCCGGTCTGTTAAAGTCAATTCTTTCTAGTGAAACGCCACTTTGATCAGTGATAAGACCAAAATGAAAATTTTCGTTATATCTAAATTCATCAATAATGGTGTCGTTTTCATCATAAATAACAACTGTACCTTCATCATCAGGATATGAAGGCATTGAAGATAGCTCAATAAATTTACCTCCGTAACTATAAATTCCCTGAACATTTGCTGTATCTGTTGTTATTACCAAATATTCGTTTGGCATCAGCAAGTAATTATTTTGCGATATTTTGTAAGGACTTTCAATCAACCCCTCTTCATCTCTTTTTGCTATTCTTAAATCCAACATATTTATCGGATAAATAGAACGATTATATAATTCAACAAAATCTACGCAACTTGTGTATGGGTTGAATAAAACTTCGTTAATAACAACATCATTAACTTTTGCTTTGTAGAAAATGAATTCAAGGACAGCATTTTCCATAATATTTCCATTAACATCTTCAATATTTGCAATGCTTAACTGATATGTCTCTCCGTCTGTAAAATCAGTGCTGAACTGCAAAAATATCAAAGAAGGATCTTCTGTTCCTCGAACAACGTAATTTGGAGTTCCTATAGAATTATCAACAGTATAATTATCTTTATTTAAACTGCTTGCATAATCAACTTCTTCTGAAAATTTTACCTGTAACTGGTTTTGATTTAAAACCCAAACATATTCGGGGTGAATTAAATAATAAGTAAAATCATAATCTGTTGCTTCAATTGTGTTTCCGCAGTCATCTGTTACATTTGTAATTTGCAAAGTAGTTGATTGTTGATCAACAAATTGAGTATCAAAAAATAAATTTACAGTTGAATAACTTGTATCAACAAGACTGACACTCACCGGATTACCTATTCCAACGACATTGTAATTAGAAACATCTAAACCACTTGTAAAAGAAACACTTTTTGAAAACTGAACAATAAGTCTGTTTGATGATTTTACTATCACTTTAACTAATTTAATTCCATTAGTATCGGCATTAATTTTATAAACAGAATTATCATTTCCCGGAGTACCTCCTTTAATATCAACCGAAGCAGCCCAGTTGTAAGAATTTTCACAGAAATTAAACGGGTCAATTTTTTCTAATGACCATCCACCGTCATCTTTTTCTTCATCATTATACCAAGCGTCTGAATATCTAACGTGATAAATTAAATTATCTCTGTTATCATAAATCAACAATTCTTTGCCACTTTGAGTTAAATCAGTAGTTCCAAGAATTGGAACCGTTGTTCCGTAATCATCAATTAAAGTTGCGTTTTCTTCTGTACACATCAACAAAAAGCCATTTGATGGGATTTTTACCGATGGAAAAACTCTTTCACTTTGAGATTCCGCTTTAAATATCCAGTCCGAAAGCCAAATATCGTAAGCTGTTGTGTTAAACAGTTCAACATATTGTGCTTCCGGTAATCCTAGAGGAGCTGGATTATAATCCAACATCATTTCGTTTATCACAATATCAAAAGGTTGTGCTATATGATAAGTAAATGGAATACTTGCAGAAACCATCGTGTTTCCATTAACATCAGTCAAACCGGACATATCTAAAAGATATTCCTGATTTTCTACAAATTCCTCTGAAAAAAGTAAATGAACAATACTTGTATCATTTGCATCTCTTGTAACTACTATAGGATTTCCGATACCATTATTTACTGAATAATTCAAATAGTTTTGAGCAGATTGTAATTCAACAGGTTCAGAAAAATACACTTTAAGTTGAGTAGATGATTTTGGTTCGACATCAACAGGATTTATCAATTCGTAGAAAAACGATAAGGTTGTGTCAGGCATCTCATTTCCACAGTAATCGTTTATGTTTGAAATAACTAATTGATTGTTGCTAAAAAGAAAATGATCTAAAAAATGGAGCCATACAATTGAATTATCTGATTCATCTACTAATATCGAAAACGGAATATCTTCACTGTTCAATATATAATTTATTAAACTTAAAGCATAAGTAGTATCAACTGTTTCAGAATAATCAACAATAATATCGCAAGATGTTACAAGTGTAACACCTTCTATATAAGGAGCTTCTGTGTCTGGGTTAGAACCGTAAACTGAATTTACCATACAAGGAGTACCGCCGGTATAATTTTCACTTGCGTGCCAGTTATTAACCTGACTGCAAAAATTAAACGGGTCAATTCTTTCCATAGCCCAGCCACCATCGTCTTTATCTTCATCACCATACCACGTTTCAGGATCGTAAGTTATTTGTTCAACAATCTGACTGTTTTCATCACTTAAAATAATAGTTTTTCCTGTTGTTGAAGTCAAATAAGATTCATTTAGAACAGGAATTGTAGTTCCATAAGGAGAAAATAAAGATTCAGCTTCTTCTACGCAAATAACCGCATATTCACCCGAGCTAAGTTGTACATTTGGGAAAGTAAGCAAATTATTATCTCCGATTTGTAAAGTCCAGTTTGTTAAGTCTATTTCATAATTTGAAACATTCAGTATTTCAATATATTTATTTGCCGGTAGTGCGACAGGAGCAGGGTTTACATCAACCATCAGTTCATTAACCACAATATCATATCTTTTAACGATATAGAATACAAATTCATAATCAGTAGATTCAATAATATTTCCGTAGATATCCTCTATGTTTTCGATATGAATGATGTATGATTGCTCATTTACAAAAGAGGATCCAAAAGTCAGATGAACAAGGTTCTTGTTTTCTTCGTCAATTAAAACAGTTAAAGGATTACCGATTGAATTATCCACAATGTAATTTGTTAATTGAACGGCTGTCGTTGAATCAATTTGCTTTGAAAAATAAATATCAATTTTCTTGTAAGAAATACATCTTATATATGAAACAGTTAAATTCTCCCAATAGAAGGTTTCATTAGCTTCAGCTATAATGTTGCCATCAATATCTTCGACATTGTTAATTGTAATTGTATATTCGGTATTTTCCTGAAAGTCAGAGATGAAAGTTAAATCTACAATTCGTTTATCAGCAGAATTTCTTAACGCAACTGAAGGATTTCCGATAGAATTATCTACAAAGTAATTTGAAAGTGTTTCTGATGAAGTTTTATCAACGTCTTCATTAAATTCTAATCTGATATTATTTGGTGAAATAACTTCCAAATTTGACAAAAAAGGAGGCTCTGTGTCCGGAATAGGAGGTCCTACATAAATATCATCTAACCATAAAAGAACATCTCCTGTTTTTGTATAATTATAATTCACTCCAAAATAAGAAGCATCTGTAAATGTATTGTCAAATCCTATTCCGTAAGAAATAAGATTATTAAAACTACCATCTTCATCAATTTTAATTTCCCAATCACCTGTAATTGATCTTGAAACAACAATAGAAATAGGTAAATTTTCATCTATATTTTTCCAATCAAAAGTAGTACTAATAATTGCTTCCGGTGTACCATTTGTAATTTTGCAGAGTTTGACCAAATCGTCTGTTCCAACTAAATTAACCCCCACAACGTAACCATTAATCGTTCCACCGTTTTGCATTTGCTGATAATCCGCATCAGCCATAATAAAAACATTCCAGTTGTTTGTAGAGGAAGGGTCAGCATAACCATATTTCACTTGAAATTGCCAAACAGAAGAGTCGGCTGTAACATCAAAACCACTCATTGCAAAACTTATTTTATCTGTGTAATTATCAGTTACATCAGTATCAAAAATATGGTGCAATGAATAAATTCCGTTTATAGGTTCAATATCAGAAGCTGCCCAATGACCTGAATTACTTTCTGTCCATCCTACAATATTTCCATCTTCAAAATCATCATTTAAAAAATAAACAAAATCACTGCAACTGATATCAGAAGTTGTTGCACTTGTCAATCCTGATGATTCGGCTAAAATTGAAAAATTTTCAATAACATTATATTGCAAATCAGTCCAAGTATATTCACCTGAGACTAAATTTTGTGTTAATCCTGAAGCAGAAGTTAAATTACCTGTTCCTGTATTTAAAGACAAAGTAACCGAGTTACTATAATCTTCGTCTTTATTTCCATTTATATCTGTTGCATTTACAACCAAGCTAAAATTTTGATTTTGTTCTACAATTAATGGAGGATTAGAAAAATTTAATTTTGTAGCTTCAATAGCAACAAAAATATCTCCGCTTTGCACAATGCCTGAACCAAAAGAAGAGCCCGAAACATCGCAAACTATGTCGTTATAATCAAGTTTGAAATCAAGAGTATCATTATCACTGATTGCAGATAAATCAGTTTTTAACCAGACGTAAAGTTGATAATTTTCGGTGGTATTATCTCCAACGTTTATAAAACCGGCTTGTGAAAAACTAATTCCGGTTGAATTTACAACACCGTCAATTCCTGTTGTTAAGTCAGTCCCAAAAAGTTTTGCACCTGCTATTACGTTTGTCCAATCTGAAATATTGTTTAAAGTTCCTTGTGAAATAGTCAGATTATTGATAATTGTCGATAAACCGTCAGATGTCCCGAGGTCTGTTAATTGAAAATCCAATACTTCTAATCCATCAGCACTATTTACAAGAGAAGAAATTGAAACCGGTTCAACATTAGTACCGGCACTGACTTGTGAATCATCATTATTTCCAGCGGTACCCATGATTGAAACATCATCAATCCATAGTTTTAAATCTTGTGAAGAACTATATTCATAGAAAAAACCGAAATAATTTGCAGTAATATGATCTGTATTAACAACTGAAGAACCTATTTGAACTAAATTATCAAAACCACCATTAGTATCAATAAAAACTGTCCACTCTCCAGATGCTGTTCTTGAAACTTGAAAACCAACAATCGTTGAAGTTGTTATATTAACTTCCCAATTAAAATGAGTGTTTATAACCTCAGAGCCGCTACCAGACGTAACTTTCCAAATGCGTATTGTATCATCAGAACCAGAATAATTAACTCCTACTGCATATCCATTAGCTGTACCGGATGTAAACATTTGGTTTGCATCTGCGTCAGAAAACAAAAAACAAGCCCAGTCATTTGAACTTGAGGGAGCATATCCGTGTTTAACCTGAAATTGCCAAGTTGTTGTTCCATTTAAAATATTAACATTTGGGAAGTTTATTGAAATTTGGTCATGCCCTGATGCTGAATTATCATAAGCATGATGTAAAGAATAAATCCCATTTAAAGGATTAATATTGCTGGCTTCCCAGTGGTCTGTTTCACTTTGACTCCAATCCGAAATATCATCATCTTCAAAATTATCGCTTAATTGAGAAAAAGCGAATAATGGGAAAAAAAAACTTAGAAGGAAAATAATTTTTTTCATTATTGTAAATTTTTAAGAATATACTAAAATAATTTTTATAATTTTGTTCAAAATTACAAAATTAAAATTAAATCTTTAAAATTAAAAATGAAAATTGCAATTATTGGAGCAACCGGTTTGGTAGGACAAAAAATGATACAAATTTTAGAAGAAATGCAATTATCTGTAAATGAGCTTATTCCAGTTGCCAGTCTAAAGTCTTACAATAAATCAATATATTTTAATGATATTGAATATAAAGTAAAAAGTATTTTTGAAGCTATCGAATTAAAACCTGACATTGCCCTATTTTCTGCCGGTTCTGATATTTCAAAAGAATTTGCACCAAAATTTGCAGAAAAAGGAACTTTTGTTATTGATAATTCTTCGGCTTGGAGAATGGATGAAAATATAAAACTTATTGTTCCGGAGATAAATGGAAACATTTTGACAAAAAATGACAAGATAATTGCAAATCCTAATTGCTCTACAATTCAAATGGTTATGGCAATTGCTCCGCTTCATCAAGAATTTAAAATCAAG
Source organism: Acetofilamentum sp. (assembly GCA_020722645.1). Classification (GTDB taxonomy): domain Bacteria; phylum Bacteroidota; class Bacteroidia; order Bacteroidales; family JAFGUD01; genus JAFGUD01. Next base: position 26,094 of record DYKL01000005.1, read on the forward strand.
CGAATAATTGTTTCAACATATCAGTCTGTTTCGGGTTCTGGAATGAAAGGGATTAGACAAATGATGAACGAAAGAAAAAATATTGATGATGAAAAATTTTATCCACATCAAATTGATATGAACGTAATACCTCATTGTGATAGTTTTACTGAAAATGATTATACAAAAGAAGAAATGAAAATGGTTAATGAAACAAGAAAAATTTTAAATGATGATACAATTTTAATCTCTGCGACAACAGTTAGAGTACCAGTTTTTGGGGGGCATTCTGAAAGTGTAAACATTGAATTTGAAAAAAATTTTGAAATTGAACAAATAAAAGATACTTTAGCAAAAACAAAAGGAATAGTTGTTCAGGATAATCCAAAAGAAAATATTTATCCAATGCCTTTGAATGCTTATGAAAAAGATGAAGTATTTGTTGGAAGAATAAGAAGAGATTTATCAAATTCAAAAGCAATAAATATGTGGATAGTTTCTGATAATGTCAGAAAAGGAGCTGCAACAAATGCAGTTCAGATTGCCGAAATTGTTAAACAATTTATAAACTAAATAAAGCACTATAAAATGAAACTATTTGAAAAATACAATCGCACTTTTACTCAAAAAGAAGTTGAAGACGCTGTAAATTCAGCAAAAGATTTAAGCAAAAATTTGATGACACCCGAAATGTTAAAATTAACTTTTAAAACAATTGACTTAACATCTCTTAACAGCAATGATACTTTCAAAAAAATTGAAAATATGATTCTTAAAGTGAACGAATTTAAGAATAATTTTCAAGATATGCCTAACGTAGCAGCAATTTGTGTTTATCCTAATTTTGTACAAACAATCAAAAAAAATCTTTCTGTTTCTAACATAAAAATAGCCTCTGTAACCGGCGGTTTCCCTTCTTCTCAAACTTTTTTAGAAATTAAAACCCAGGAAACAAGATTATGTTTGCAACGCGGTGCAGATGAAGTGGACATGGTCATCTCTGTCGGAGAATTTTTAGGCAGTGACTACGCATATACACAACACGAAATTAAAAAAATAAAAAACGCTTCCGGAAACGGACATTTAAAAGTCATTCTTGAAACCGGTTTGCTCGAAGACTATGACAAAATTTATAAAGCAAGTATCATCGCAATGGATTCAGGCGCTGATTTTATTAAAACATCAACCGGTAAAGAAAAAATAGGTGCAACACCGGAAGCTGTTTATGTTATGAGTTGCGCAATTAAAGATTATTTTGAACTTACCGGGAAAAAAATAGGATTAAAACCAGCCGGAGGTATCGGAACTCCAGAAGTTGCTTTACATTATTTAGCAATTGTAAAACAAGTTCTTGGAAATGATTGGCTAAATAACAAACTTTTCAGAATAGGTGCAAGTAGTCTGGCAAACAAACTTTTAAGTGCAATTTATAAAAAAGAAATAAACTATTTCTAAATATTTTAGAATGAAGCAGTATATAGATATTCTACAAGATATTCTCGATAACGGAGTAAAAAAAGAAGACAGAACAGGAACCGGTACTTTAAGCGTTTTCGGTCGTCAGATGCGTTTTAATTTACAAGATGGTTTTCCTTTGGTTACAACTAAAAAACTTCATTTAAAATCAATTATTTATGAACTTTTGTGGTTCATAAAAGGTGAAACTAATATAAAATTCCTTACAGACAATGGAGTAAAAATTTGGAATCCATGGGCAGATGAAAATGGAAATCTTGGCAGAATCTACGGTTATCAGTGGCGTTCGTGGACTGCCGAAAACAGAAATATAGACCAGTTGACAGAAGTAATTAATAGTCTTAAAAACAACCCAAATTCTCGCAGACATATCGTAAGTGCATGGAATGTCGGCGATATAGATAAAATGGCTCTTCCTCCTTGCCATGTACTTTTTCAGTTTTATGTTGCCAATGGAAAATTATCTTGCCAGCTTTATCAGCGAAGTGCAGATATGTTTATCGGTGTGCCGTTCAATATTGCTTCTTATGCTCTCTTAACAATGATGATAGCACAAGTTACCGGATACGAGCTTGGAGATTTTGTTCATACTTTCGGAGATGCCCATATTTATTCAAATCATATTGAACAAGTTAAAGAACAGATTTCAAGAAAGCCAAAAAAATTGCCTATTCTCAAAATTAACAAAAAAATTAAAAGTATTTTTGATTTTAAATACGAAGACTTTGAAATCATTGGCTATGAAGCACATCCTCATATAAAAGCAGATGTGGCGGTTTAAATATCTTCGTAATCGTCGAAACCTCTAAAAATTTCTTCTAAGTCAATATATAAATCATCAAATATATTGACTTTTATTTTTCCTGTTTCTGCATACATTCCAACTAATTTGTACTTTTCATTTTCAAGTACAAAAACAGAAATTGATTTTTCATTAGGATAAACAATCCAGTATTCTTTTACTCCATGTTTTTGATACAATTGAAATTTATCTTCTATGTCTCGCTTAGAATCCAAAGAAACAATTTCTACAATTAAATCAGGCGCCCCCAGACATCCTCTTTTATCAACTTTTAACAAATCGCAAATAACAGAAATATCAGGTTGAACAACAGTATATATTTTATCATCGGAAGTTTCTATATTGTCAGGTAATCTAACATCAAAAGGAGCATGAAAAACCTTACATTGTTTCTTTTTCAAATAATTTTTAAAAAAAGTAAATAATTCGCCGGAAACCTCCTGATGAAATGATGAAGGAGCAGGAGTCATTAATTTAGCTATTCCATCAAATAACTCTCTTCTTTTGTCATCTACCCAAGTTAAATAATCTGCAAAAGAATATTTTTTATTTGCATCTAAACTTAACTCTTTCATTAAAATTGATATTTTTTACAAATATACAAATTTTCAAAAATATTTATAAATATTTTGTATTTTTGCGAACCTAAATAAACAGCTAATGTACAGACATTGCAAGCAATGTCTCTTAATATAACTAAAAATGGAATACAATTTTAACGAAATTGAAAAAAAATGGCAAAAATTTTGGGCAGATAACAAAATTTTCGAAGTCAGTAATAAGTCAGATAAACCGAAGTTCTACATTTTGGATATGTTCCCCTACCCTTCGGGAGCCGGCTTGCACGTAGGACATCCGCTCGGTTACATTACTTCTGACATCTACGCAAGATACAAAAGACAAAAAGGTTTTAATGTACTTCATCCTATGGGTTACGATGCTTTTGGTTTACCTGCCGAACAATATGCTATTCAAACCGGACAACATCCCGCAAAAACGACAAAACAAAATATTGCAAGATACAGAGAACAACTTAAAAAAATCGGTTTTTGCTATGATTGGTCTCGCGAAGTAACTACTTCTGACCCAAAATATTACAAATGGACACAATGGATTTTCCTTCAATTATATAAACATTGGTTTAATAACAAAACACAAAAAGCTGAATCAATTGATTCTTTGATAAATCATTTTGAAAAATTCGGAACTCAAAATTTAGATGCATCTTGTACAAAAGAAATGAAATTTTCAGCTATTGAATGGAAAAACAAATCAGAAGAAGAAAAACAAAACATTCTTTTAAATTATCGTCTGGCATACAGAGCAAAAACAATGGTGAACTGGTGTCCTGATTTAGGAACTGTTTTAGCAAACGATGAAGTCAGAGAAGGTGTTTCTGTGCGTGGTGGTTTTCCTGTTTATCAAAAAGAAATGGATCAATGGTTACTTAGAGTTACTGCATATTCCGAAAGATTATTAAACGGTCTTGATGAGCTTGAATGGTCTGATTCTTTAAAAGACATTCAAAAAAACTGGATTGGAAAAAGTTACGGAGTAGAAGTATATTTCCAAATTGCAGATTCAAAAGATAAAATTTTAGTTTACACAACTCGTCCCGATACAATTTACGGAGCAACTTTTATGGTTCTTGCACCGGAAAGCGAACTTACACAAAGACTAACAACTGTTGAACAAAGAAAAGATGTTGAAAAATATTTAGAAAAAGTAAGTAAACGTACTGAACGTGAACGTATTGCAGACACAAAATCTATAACAGGCGTTTTCACAGGAAGTTATGCAATCAATCCTTTTACAGAAGAAAAAATTCCTATCTGGACAAGTGATTATGTTTTAGCCGGTTATGGAACGGGAGCTATTATGGCTGTTCCGGCTCACGATAGTCGTGATTATGCGTTTGCTAAACATTTCGGTCTAAAAATTATTCAGGTTGTCGAAGATGCTGACATTACCGCTGAATCTTATGATGATAAAACAGGAAAAATGATTAATTCAGGAATTATCAACGGTTTAGAAGTTGCTGACGCAATCAAAAAAATTACCGAAGAAATCGAAAAAAGGAATTTAGGTAAAAGCAAAGTTAACTTTCGTTTGCGTGATGCAATTTTTAGCCGTCAGAGATATTGGGGAGAACCATTTCCGATTTATTTCAAAAATGACACGCCTTATCCGCTTGATGAAAAAGATTTGCCGCTTCTTTTACCTGAAATTGCTACTTTTACGCCTACCGAAACAGGCGAACCACCTTTGGCAAGAGCCGAAAACTGGCATACCAAAGAAGGTTATAATTATGAATTAAGCACAATGCCCGGATTTGCAGGTTCATCGGCATATTACATCCGCTATATGGATCCAAATAACAACATCCAATTTGTTGATAAACAGGCTGTTGGATATTGGAGAAATGTTGATTTTTATATCGGAGGTATTGAACACGCTGTCGGACATTTGATTTATTCTCGTTTTTGGAATAAATTTTTGAAAGATTTGGACATAGTTGTTGAAGAAGAACCTTTCAAAAAACTTGTTAATCAGGGAATGATTCAGGGACGCTCAAATTTTGTGTATAGAATAAAAGACTCAAACAAATTCGTTTCAAACGGATTAAAAAATGATTACGAAGTAACTCCTATTCACGTTGACGTAAATATTGTTCACAATGATATTCTTGACATTGAAGCATTTAAAAATTACAGCCCAGATTTCAAAAATGCAGAATTTATTCTTGAAGACGGAAAATATATTTGCGGCTGGGAAATTGAAAAAATGTCAAAATCTAAATATAATGTCGTAAATCCTGATGATATTGTAGAACAACATGGTGCTGATACTCTAAGACTTTATGAAATGTTTCTGGGTCCTATTGAAATGTCTAAACCTTGGAATACACAAGGAATTGAAGGTGTTCACAGATTTTTAAGAAAATTCTGGCGTTTATTTTTTGATAATAACAAAAATTTCAGCATTTCAGAAGAAGAACCATCAAAAGATGAATTAAAAATTCTACATAGAACAATTAAAAAAATTACAGAAGATATAGAAAAACTTTCTTACAATACATCTGTAAGCGAAATGATGATTTGTGTAAATGACTTATCATCAATAAACTGCAACAAACGTTCTATTTTAGAACCATTAACAATTTTGCTTTCTCCATTTGCACCTCACATTGCAGAAGAACTGTGGCAAAAACTCGGACATAAAACAAGTATTGCAGATGCAGAATTTCCTGTTCACAACGAAGCGTATTTGGTAGAAAACAGCATTGATTATCCTGTTGCAATAAACGGTAAAACAAGGTTTAACATTCAATTACCGACAGATTTTTCAAATCAGCAAATTGAAGAAGCAGTCAGAAATTCCGACAAATTACCAAAATACATCGAAGGAAAACAAATAATTAAAATGATTATTGTGCCTAAAAGGATGATAAATGTGGTAGTGAAGTAATTTTGGTAATGCAAATTTATTTGCTTCGATTAAGCAACTTCAGTTGCGAAAAAAACTAAACACCGCAGGTATTTGAAACCTGCGGTGTTATTTTTTTTCCCCAAAAGGTTATAGTCTCTTTACAAATTGTTGTTTATTATAATTTTTCAATTTCTTTTTTCGATAAACCGGTTTTTTCTATAATTTGTTCTATTGGTATATTTAAGTTTTTTAACATTTTTGCTAAATCAATAATTTTTTGTTGGGCTTCTTCTTTTTGCTGACGTTCTTTTTCTTCTCGTCTTTGGGCTTCTTCTTTTTGTTTGCGTTCTTCTTCTTTTTGCTGACGTTCTT
>DYKL01000233.1 GCA_020722645.1 Acetofilamentum sp.
AGTTTTTTCTTAGCTATCGCCTGTAAAACCTCAAAAGTTGCAAGTAAGTTCCGTTATAACCGCACATAAATCAATATTTTGTTAATTTATTGATTGAAAGTTTAACAAATTATTGTTACTGATAAAAGAATAATTTATTTTTGTAATCTCAAAATATCGAACTTTTAAATTTGTAACATTTTAAATCTTAATTCAAAATGCTAATAAAATTCAAAATCAACTATAGAACTCAAATAGGTCAAATCTTAAAAATTACGGGTTCTATACCTCAACTTGGCAGCAATGTTATTGAAAATGCTGCTGAAATGTTTCCGGTTGATGGATTTAAAGGAGACTGGGATTGTATCATTGATATACCGGAAAATGCTAAGATGAAAAATTTTTCGTATAAGTATTTTTTGGAAGATATTAATTCTAAAAATCGTTATTTTGAATGGGGAGAAAATCGAATTATTGACATCTCTGAAATAATCTCAAAAAAAATTGAAATTAACGATTTTTGGATAAGTTCAACCGAACCGGACAATGTTTTTTATTCTTCTGCATTTAAAAATGTTTTGTTTACAAGAAAAATCCAAAAGAATAAAAAAACTATTGCTACAAAAGAGAAAAACACCAATTTGGTTTTTAATTTAACCGATTTAAGAATAAGACATGACCATTCTTATGCTCTTGTAGGCAATATCAAAGAACTCGGAAATTGGGATTTGACAAAATGTTTGTTATTAGAAGCAAATAATTATCCGACTTGGAGTTTATCTTTGGATATAAAAAAGTTCACATCTCCAATCATATACAGATACTGCATTGTTAATACAAAAACAAAAGAGATTGTTGCACAGGAATATCAGGACAGAATTATTAATTTTGATGAAACTGATAATAAAAATTTAGCTTTAATTGCTAATGATTTGAAATTTAAACATTCTGCCGGAAACTGGAAAGGTGCAGGTGTTGCAATTCCGGTTTTTTCTATCAGAACTAAAAACAGTCACGGAGTTGGCGAATTTTTGGATATCAAATTATTAGTTGACTGGGCAGTAAAAACAGGTATGAAATTAATTCAAATTCTGCCGATTAATGATACTGTTGCAACTCACACTTGGGTAGATTCATATCCTTATGCAGCTATTTCTGTTTTTGCTTTACATCCGATATATCTTAATCTTAATGCTATCGGCAAACTTTCGTCAAAAATCACTCAGCAAATTATTGATGAACAACGAAAAATGATGAACGAAAAAGATAGAGTTGATTATGAGGCTGTTATGAAAATAAAATCAAGGTTTTACAAGTTGATTTATGATGAACAAAAAGATGAATTTCTAAAAAATACTGATTTCCTTAAATTTTACAAGGAAAATAAATACTGGCTCGATCCTTATGCTTGTTTTTCATACCTGCGTGATTTGTTCGGTACACCGGATTTTACAAAGTGGGGTAAATACAGCAAACCAACCAAAAAAATTATAACAGAACTTACTGATTCTAATGCTTCTCACTACGATGATATTGCAGTTCATTATTTTATACAGTATCATCTGCATATTCAACTACTAGAAGCTTCTGAATATGCTAGAAGTAAAGGCATTGTGCTAAAAGGAGACATACCTATTGGTATTTTCAGACATAGCGTTGATGCTTGGATTGAACCGCATTTGTACAATATGGACGCACAAGCAGGTGCTCCGCCTGATGATTTTGCAGATATTGGTCAAAATTGGAAATTCCCTACATACAATTGGGCTGAAATGGCAAAAGACAATTATCAATGGTGGCAAAACAGACTCAAAAAAATGTCCTGTTATTTTGATGCTTACAGGATTGATCATATTCTTGGATTTTTCAGGATTTGGGAAATACCTCAAAATCAGGTACAAGGAATTATGGGTTATTTTAATCCTTCGATACCAATTTATCAGAATGAGTTTTATGAACGTGGCTTGAATTTCGATTTTTTCCGTTTTTGCAGTCCGTTTATTCGTGATTATATGTTGTATGATATTTTCGGAGATTTAACTGATTTTGTAAAAGGTTCAATATTAGTTGAATATGAGCCGGGAAAATTCTACATTAAGGAGGATTTTGATTCCCAGTCAAAAATTGAACAGTACCTTGCTATTTCAGAATCTGATACTCCGCAGGAACGTTTAAGAAAAGAAAGAATTCAAAACGGTATGTTCAGATTATTGTCAGAAGTTTTGTTTTTAAAATATCCGCATTCCGATCAGGAAACATACATCCCAAGACATTCTTTGAATAAAACATATTCTTTTGCCGCATTGACAGATTACGAAAAAAATCAGGTTATGCAACTATACATTGATTATTATTTCAGACGAAACGAAGAATTCTGGAAAAAACAGGCAATGATAAAACTACCGGCAATTAAAAATGCTACTGATATGCTTGTTTGTGGCGAAGATTTGGGAATGGTACCAAAAGTCGTTCCACAGGTAATGAATGAATTGGGAATTCTGAGTCTCGAAATTCAAAGAATGCCAAAAAAGACAGATGTAGAATTTATGCACCCTAATGACTATCCTTATATGTCAGTTGCTACACCTTCGTCGCACGATACATCTACAATCAGAGGCTGGTGGGAAGAAGATACTTCTCGCTCCCAAAGGTTTTACAGTCATATTCTCGGTAAATGGGAAAATTCTCCTTTTTTTTGTGAGCCTTGGATTGTGAAAGAAATTATAAATCAACATATTTATTCACCGAGTATGTGGGTAGTTTTCCCAATACAAGATTTGCTCGGAATGGACGATAAATTACGCTATACTTATGCAAAAGAGGAAAGAATAAATAATCCTGCAAACCCGAGACATTATTGGCGTTATCGCCTACATCTGAATATCGAGGATTTACTGAAACAAGACGAGTTTAATGAAATGCTCAAAGATATGTTTGAAAAGTCGGGTAGAGTGGAAGATTATTAGTAAATAGTTGATAGTTGATAGTGCATAGTGCATAGTTGATAGTGTATAGTAAATAGTTGATATTCAGAGAATTATGTTTGTGTGAGCAAAAGTCAGTAATTAATTGAAAATCAATAATTTGATCCTTTTGTATTTTTCAGGATGACACAAATTGAAAAAAATAACGAACTAGTGAAGCGATTTCACGAAGCATAGCAAGTAATTGTTGTGTTATGTTTTATAGAAAAATTGATGTTTAAAATTTTAAAGCTGTATATTTGTAGAAAATAATTAGATATGATAACTGAGAAAATAATTAACAAAAATAAATACGGACAATATTTTACCCCTGAATTAATTGCTGATTTTATGATTGAATTAGCAAATATTGATACTGAAAGTAAAATATTAGAACCTTCAAGCGGAAAAGGAGTATTTATTAAATTGCTTATAGAAAAAGGATTTAAAAATATTACAGCATACGAAATTGATAGTGAATTATCAGAAAAGTTTGATTTTGTGAGAAATGAAAGTTTTGTCAGTGCAAATATATCAGAAAAATTCAAATTGATAATTGGAAATCCCCCATATATAAGATGGAAAAACTTAGAAGAAGAATTAAAAACCGAGTTAGCAACTAACCATCTATGGAATAAGTATTTCAATAGCTTATGTGATTATTCTTACTTATTCATTCTGAAATCAATAAAGTTATTAGAAGATAAAGGTCAATTGATTTTTATTACGCCTGAATACTGGTTAAATACTATGCACTCTATCACTTTAAGGAATTATATGCTTAGGAATGGTTACTTTTCTGAGATTTACCATTTTAACGAAACCCCAATTTTTGAAAAAGCTACAGTTTCAACAATAGTTTTTAAATACATTAAAGCATCAGGTAACAAAAATCAAAAAATAGATATTGTAAAATATTATAAAAATCAACAATTGACAAATGACATAATTCAAAATATCAAAAACAAAAAAGCTAACAATGATATAGAAGTTTTAACGGCAAGTCAATTTAAAGAAAATGAGCGATGGATTTTAGCCGATGACGAAAAAATATCAGAAATGAAGCAGTTTGAAGAACACTGCTTGAAGCAACAAAACAATAATTTGTTATTGCTGTTTGAAAATGATAAAAAAAACAATTTTTATACAATTGGTGATTTCTGTAACATTGGTAATGGAATGGTAAGCGGTTTGGATAAAGCATTTCAACTGAACGGTGAAACTTTAACGGAATACGAAAAACAAAACACAATTAAAGTAATTAAAGCAAAAAATTTACAACCATACTTTTACGATGAAATTACTAGTTATATTTTTGCAAATCACATAGAAAGTGAAGAAAATTTAAAATCAGATTTTCCCAATTTCTATAATAGACTTCAAAAATTCATTCCTCAGTTAGAAAAAAGATACCAGTATAATCGAAAAATTAATTATTGGGAATGGGTTTTTTTGAGAAATTTCAATTTGTTCAATTCTGACAAAGCAAGAATATTTGTACCTTGCAAAGAGCGAATTTCCAATAAAAATTATTTTCGGTTTGTCTATGTTGAAGCAAATATTTTCCCGACACAAGATGTTACTGCTATTTTCAAAAAAGAGAATACGAAAGAGAGTTTACATTATATTCTTGCTTTGCTCAATAATTATAGAACGTTTAACTGGTTAAAATACAACGGTGTCGTTAAAGGTAACATTGTTGAGTTTTCAGAGAAACCAATCGCAAGTATTCCGTTTAGAGCAATAAATTGGTCAGACAAGAATGAAGTTGCTTTGCATAATGATATATCAGAATTATGTGAAAATTATATTACTAAAAATAGTCCAGAATTATTACAAGAACTAAACTATAAAATTGATAAACTTTTCCAATAAATGAATATCGTTAATTTTGAACAAATAAAGAAAAGTGTTGTCGGTACAACTGTTCCTAAGCCAATTTCAGGTACTTTATCAGGTCATGCTGCTGGTGAGCCTTTTGATAAGCATGTTTACAGCAAAATAAAAAAGCAATTTCCCAAAAATACTTTCAGGCAATATGAATACTTAAACGATTTGTATAGGAAAAATCCTGATATAATTGGACATCAAGCCAGATATGAACTTTTCAATTCACCATCGGTTATGTTTCTTTTAAGTCGTGGTAAAAATGCAACAGACCAATGGTCGCTTGAAAATCCATTTGATGAAAAACAGAATGATACAGCCGATATTCTTGTTGTAAATGACAATTTTTACGAAATAATTGACATAAAAACAAGAAATATTTCAAAATCTGCACAACCGCCAAATATTATATCAGCATATAAATTAGCACAAGTTTGTGCAAAAATGATTGATAATAAAGAATTTGATAAATTTTCAATTAATTATTTTGAAATAGATTGGGTTCTAGAAAAGAAAAAATTAGTATGCAACGATGCTCATTTTTCAAGATTATTCTGTGCAAATCCTGAGACACTATACATAAATTGGTCTGCTGCAATGCAAATTCAGTTTCATGTTTGCGATTTAGACCAAAATTACAAAGGAACAGTTAAACAATGGGCAAAATTATATCTTAAACATTTTGTTTCACAAGCTAAAAAACGAGCCGATGATATGATCGAAAGATTTGTAAAACCGTTTGAAAAATACGTAAATTAAAAAAGAACATCGTACTTAACACAATAAGAGGTAGTTTATTAATAAAAATAAATTGCTGAATAATAGGAAACAGACATTAAAAGTAAAAATTAAACAGATTTGCTAACAATTATGAGTCCGGTATAAAAACTCCCTCTTTTTTTAAGCTCGTATAAATGCGATATT
>DYKL01000234.1 GCA_020722645.1 Acetofilamentum sp.
AATTATACCAAACATTAAAATTTGTTACCAACATTCTTTAATAAAAGAGCCTAAAGTTTTAAGTGCATAGTTAATAGTGTTTCTCAGTGTTTTAGTGGTTCGTACATTGTTTTAACTTGATAACTATTAATGCAAATTAAGGTTTGAAAAAATAATGCTGAAAATTAACTTATTATGGGTTATTTTAAATCAGGTGAAAAACACATGATTGAGGCAAATTGCCTCTGGTAGGTGCCTGTCCTGAAAGGATCTAAACCTGTCTGTTAAACTTCAACTCTTAATTCACATTATTAATTATGCACAATGCACTTTCAACTCAATAAACTTTACAAACTATAAGAACTAAAAATTCACTTATCTTGTATAGTTTTGAACATTATTTTCAACCTGAACTGTTGTATAAGCAGGACATGGAGGTTTAGTGCTTCTGCAGGAACTCAGACTTAAACCGATAAAGAAAACAATAATTATTGCGATAGCTATCTTTTTCATATTGATTTATTTTAAAAATTTATAAATTTATTGAAAGTGGAAAATTGATTTTTTCCCTACAAAATAAACGTATTTTCAAAAAAAATATTTTGTCAGAATTTTGTTTATTTGAACATCTCTTTTATCAGTTCATCGTATTTTTCTTCTAAGAAATAACGTTTTTTCTTTAAAGTAGGAGACAATTCTCCGGTTGCAGGTGTCCATTCATCGCAAACCAGACGAAATGTATTTATTCGTTCAAATTGTGCAAGTTTTTTATTCAAGCTGATGACTTCGCGTTTGATTAAATTATAAACTTCCTGATTTTTTACTAGTTCACGTTTATCTTTAAAAATAATCTGATTTTCGTTGGCAAAAATTTCCAATGCTTCAAAATTAGGAGAAATCAATGCTCCTGCAAATTTTTCGTTTTCGCCGACAACCATCATTTGCTCAATTAAATTAGATTCAACAAACATATTTTCAATAACAGCCGGCGAAATATATTTTCCGTTTGAAAGTTTGAATATTTCTTTTTTTCTTCCGGTAATAGATAAAAATCCATCAGAATCAATAACACCCACATCACCGGTATGAAACCAGCCTTGTTCATCAATTGCTTCTTTTGTCATTTCAGGTGATTTGTAATATCCCTTCATTAAATTAGGACCTTTGAATAAAATTTCACCGTCTTCGGCTATCATCAAATCTTGTTCAACACCTATTTTTCTGCCTACTGTTCCAAATTTTATGTCATTTGGCGGAAGGTTGTTAAGGCAAATCACAGGTGCTGTTTCGGTTAATCCATAACCTTCTCTTATGGGGATTCCTGCTGCCCAGAATACTCTTGCCAATCTTGGAGATAATGCAGCACCACCGGAAATAACATATTTAATTCTTCCGCCGAATGCTTTTCTCCACTGACTAAAAACCAAGCTGTCGAATAATGATAATTGTGTTTTATAAAAGAAATTTTTACCTGTAAACTCATATTTTTCGGCATGATTTAATGAAGCAAAAAATATTTTCTTTTTGAATGTTTCAAGAGCCTGTCCTTTTGCAACAATTTTATCGTAAACTCTTTCTAGAATTCTAGGTACTGTAGCAAAAATATGAGGTCTTACTTCGTTCATATTTTCAGAAATTTTATGAAAACCTTCTGAATAATAGATACTTACACCGAGAAATTGCAGAGCATAATTAACAACTCTTTCAAAAACATGGCAAATTGGCAAAAAACTTAATGAAGTATGAGTTTCATTTACATCAATTAATTCTTTGAATCTTTGAATCTGATAAGTAAAATTCCAGTGAGAGAGCATAACTCCTTTCGGAAAATTAGTTGTTCCTGATGTGTAAATTAATGTAAAAATGTCATCAGGTAAAATTTTTGCTTTTATTTTTTCAAGTTCGTCAATTCTCTTATTGTAAGCTTCTCTTCCTATTTCGATAATTTCTTTCCAGTTTGGAGCGTTTTCAATCTCATTTATAGTGTATAATTTTTTGATTTTTTTGATTTTGTCTGAGATTGGTCGGAGTTTTTTGTATAATAACTTATCAGAAACAATAAGCAACACCGAATCGCTGTGTTTTAGAATATAATCAAAATCTTCGTCAGTAATTGTAGGATAAATCGGTACGTGAACAGCACCTATCTGAGCAATACCCATATCTATAAAATTCCATTCGGGACGATTGTTTGAAATAGTAGCAATTTTATCACCATTGGTAATTCCAAGTTCCAATAAACCGATTGAAAACCAGTCAGCATACTGTTTATATTGTCTGGCACTGAATTTTTCCCAATTTCCTGTATCTTTGCCGGCAAGTACGTCATCTTTACCGGAAAATTTTTCTATTGATAAATCAATAAGGTCAAAAATTCGAATTTTATCCATATTAAATCAATTTTATTTTGTAAAAATAGAACAGAAAAAATTAATATGCAAATTATAATCTAAAAAAGAAGGTAAACAATTGATTAACAATTTTTAACAAGTCAGCAGATATATATAATTTATGGCTCTTTTCTTAAAAAATGTGGGTAGATATTCTATTTATAGCATTATATCCGTTTGATTGCTTGAAAGCGGTCTTACGGATTTTTACCCTACAAATGTTTAACACCTTTGATGTTCTTGGCTTTTATTAAATCCACCAACAATTTCTCATATAAGAGCCTAATTTATTTAATATTTCGTCGAAAAAAAATTTTGACAACATAAATTTCAAAAAAAAAAGTGATAAAATTTTTTTTACTGAAAATCTATTTATTTTTGTTTTTTAGAATTTAAGTAAAACTTAAGATTTAATATATGGAAACACAAAAACCAATTATCGAAAAAGAACACGTTGTTATCAAATTTGCGGGTGATTCGGGCGATGGAATCCAGCTTACTGGAACTCAATTTTCTGAGACATCTGCATTGATGGGTAACGAAGTTGTTACATTTCCTGATTATCCTGCCGAAATACGTGCCCCAAAAGGTACAATCGGCGGAGTTTCAGGATTTCAGATTAACATAGGACAATCAGACATTAATACTCCAGGAGATTATGTTGATGTTTTAGTAGTTTTAAATCCCGCTGCATATAAAGCAAATATGCACTGGCTAAAAACAGGAGGAACTCTTATTGTAGATAAAGATGCATTTACCGACAAAAATTTAGAAAAAGTCGGATTGCTAAAAAATCCTCTGACTGATGAGGATTTATCTGCATATCAGGTCATTTCTGCTCCGATTACTTCAATGACACAGGAAGTCCTTGCTGACAAGGAAATTGACAGAAAAGATATTTTAAGAAGCAGAAATATGGTAGCATTAGGTATGGCATATTGGCTATTTCAAAGAGATTTAAGCTATACCGAAGAATATTTCAGAGAAAAATTCAAAAAGAAACCCGAAGTTGCCGAAGCTAACCTTGCTGCGATTAAAGCCGGTTACAATTATGGAGAAAACCTTCAGTTTGTTCGCTCATACAAAGTAAACAGAGCAAAAATTGAAAAAGGAACATACCGAAATATAAACGGGAATATAGCTACTACATGGGGTTTGCTTGCGGCTGCTGAAAAAGCCGGTCTTCAGTTGTTTTTGGGTTCATATCCTATTACTCCTGCAAGTGATATATTACAGGAAATGGCTAAAAGAAAAGATGTTGGTGCTATAACATTTCAAGCAGAAGATGAAATTGCAGGTATTTCAACTGCTATCGGAGCTTCTTTTGCAGGTAAATTTGCATGTACAAGCACATCAGGTCCAGGTTTGGCTCTAAAAAGCGAAGCTATTAACTTAGCTATTATGACAGAATTGCCTTTAGTTATTGTAGATGTCCAAAGAGGCGGTCCATCAACCGGATTACCTACAAAAACTGAACAAAGCGATTTATTGCAGGCTCTTTGGGGAAGAAACGGTGATTCTCCTATTCCTGTTATAGCTGCAAGCAGTCCTTCAAATTGTTTTGAATTTGCTTTCATTGCAGGTAAAATTGCATTGGAAAATATGACTCCAGTTATTCTTTTAACTGATGGCTTCATTGCAAACGGAACGAAACCATGGAAAATTCCGAAAATGGAAGACCTACCTTCAATTACAACAAGATTAAAAAAAGAAGGAGATTCAGAATACCTTCCTTATAAAAGAATTGAAGGCACAATGATTAGAGAATGGGCAGTTCCCGGTATGAAGAATTATGAACATCGTAATGGTGGTTTGGAAAAAGTTGCAGTTACAGGTGGTGTGTCTTATGACCCAATAAACCACGAAGTAATGACTTATGAAAGACTTAAAAAAGTTCAGGATATCGAACACCAGATACCAAAACAGAAAGTACACGGTCCGCAAAGCGGAAAACTTTTAGTAGTCGGCTGGGGAGGGACTTATGGACATCTCTTGACAGCAGTACAAGAGCTGAGAGAAGAAAAAATGGATATCAGCTATACTCATTTTAACTATATAAATCCTTTACCGTCGAATACCGAAGAAATTTTCTCAAAATACGAAAAGATTTTAATCTGTGAAATGAATACCGGTCAGTTCTTCAGTTATTTGCGAACATTGTTTCCACACAATAACTTCGTTAAATACACTAAAGTACAAGGTTTTCCCTTTACAATAACTGAATTAAAAAATGAAATCAAAAAACATCTGGAGGAATAAAAATGGAAACAAATACTAATTATACATTCAAAGATTTTAAAAGCAGTGCAGAAGTCCGCTGGTGTCCGGGTTGTGGAGATATTGCCATTCTTAAAGCAGTTCAGACAGCTTTTGCTCAAATGAACATTCCAAAAGAAAAATTTGCAGTAATATCAGGAATTGGATGTTCTTCAAGATTCCCGTATTATATGAATACTTATGGTTTTCATACAATTCACGGACGTGCAGGTGCTATTGCATCAGGCGTTAAAACAGCTAATCCCGATTTGAGCGTCTGGCAAATTACCGGCGATGGTGATGCCTTAGCTATTGGCGGAAACCATTTTATTCACGAAATAAGAAGAAACGTTGATGTTAATGTTCTTCTTTTTAATAACGGAATATACGGTTTGACAAAAGGTCAGTATTCTCCTACTTCTAAATACGGACAAAAAACAAAATCTTCTCCATACGGAACAGTGGAACATCCTTTCAATCCCGGTGAACTTTCAATTGGTGCAGGTGCGTCGTTTTTTGCCAGGGGTATTGATGTTAATGTCAATGATAACATTGATATTTTATTGGCAATGGAAAAACATCACGGTATTGCAATTTTTGAAATTTTGCAGAACTGCGTAATTTTTAATGACGGAGCTTATTCTTATTATACCGACAGAGAAACAAAAGATGACCATCAAATTTTTATAAAACATGGAGAAAAGATGATTTTTGGTAAAAATAAAGACAAAGGTTTAATGCTGGATAAAAATTTCGGCATAAAAGTTGTAAAAATAGGAGAAAACGGTGTTACTGAAAATGATTTATTGGTTCATGACGCTAAAATAATGTCTCCGATATTGCATTATCAATTAGCCGGTCTTAAAGACCCTGTTGTTACCGGAGTTATACGTTCGGTTGAAATTGAATGTTATGACTATGCTGTACATAAACAAATAAAAGACGTTCAAAGCACATCAAAAATTAAAAACATGAATGATTTGATGTTTAGCGGAACAACATGGACAGTAGAATAAATTATTAAAATCAAACGACTTCGAAATTTTCGGGGTTGTTTTTTATCACAATAATTCGTTAATTTTTCAATTAGCGTCATCCTGAGTGATAACGAAGGAAG
>DYKL01000235.1 GCA_020722645.1 Acetofilamentum sp.
ATCGCATTTATACGAGCTTAAAAAAAGAGGGAGTTTTTATACCGGACTCATTAATAATTTTGCACATTAAAAAAATATATTGTTGTTGATGAAAAAATAGTTGAATATGAAAAAAATTAAAATCGGTTTGTTAAGGGAAACAAAAAATCCACCTGACAGACGCGCTGCTTTAACTCCAAATACAGCAAAAGAAATCGTTGATAAATTTTCAAATATCGAATTATTTGTACAGCCCGGACAGTTTAGAGCGTTTAAAGATGAAGAATACATTGCTAAGGGGATAACAATCAAAGAAAATCTATCTGAATGTGATATTTTAATAGGCGTAAAAGAGGTGAAAATAGATGCTTTTATCGAAAACAAAACATATATGTTCTTTTCGCACGTTGCAAAATTTCAATCTTATAACAAACCTCTTTTAAAAGCAGTTATCGATAAGAAAATAACACTTATTGACTATGAATATTTGACCAATGAAAAAGGAATGCGTCTGGTTGCTTTCGGGAAATGGGCAGGTGTTGTAGGAGCATATAACGGAGTCAGAGCTTGGGGGTTGCGAACAAAGCAGTTTAATTTGAAGCACGCTTACGAATACCACGACAGAGACGAAATGTATAAAAACTGCAATAATACAAAAATTCAACCAATAAAAATAGTAATTACAGGCGGCGGAAGAGTTGCAAACGGAGCGATGGAGACTCTTCATGCTTTTGGAATACAAGAAGTCAGTACAAAAGAATTTTTACAAAACCAATTTGACATACCTGTTTTTACAAAAGTTGAACCATGGGATTACGTCAAACACAAAGCCGGAAGAGAATTTGAGCTTGAACATTTTTTTAAAAATCCGCAGGAATATGAATCAATTTTCAAACCCTATACAAAAGTAGCCGATTTATATTTAGCATGTCATTTTTGGGATCCCAAATCACCAATTTTTATATCGAAAGAAGATTATCGAGAAAAAGACTTCAAAATTAAAGTCATTGCAGATGTTTCTTGCGACATAAAACAACCTATTGCTTCAACATTAAGAGCTTCTTCAATAGCAGAACCTTTTTATGATTATAATCCGGTTACTGAAAAAGAAGAACCTGCGTTCAATTGTGATAAAAATGTTACAGTTATGGCAATAGACAATTTACCAGGAGAGCTTCCGCGTGATGCTTCGGAAGAGTTCAGCAAGGCATTGATAAACAACATTTTCCCAAGTCTTTTAGGTCAGGATAAAGAAGGTATTATAAAACGTGCAACTATTGTTAAAGAAGGCAATCTTACTGACAAATTTAATTATTTAGATAATTGGGTAAACTCTTAAATATACTAAAAAAATAACCTTAAAATTCAATAATTTATGAAAAAAATTGTATTTTTATTCACATTTATTTTTATTTCAGTAACAATATTTTCACAAATTGTTATAAAAGACACAAATGGAATAGCTTACGAAAACGATGATACATTAGGACTTCCTAATATAGAAACTTTTTATTTTCGTAATTACAATACTTCATCAGAAACTATTACGTACAAATTTGAAGTAATTCAATATATTTTACCTGTAGATGCAATCGAATTTGATGTTTGTGGTGGTGGTCAATGCAGTATTATTACAAATCAAGTTGTTCCTTATCAAGTAGGAAACAACATAGAATTAGCTAATGGTGGATACGAAGAATGTCATGTTTCCTATATTAATGAAAGCTCTACTGAAAGAGCTTTTATCAAAATAAAAGCTTCAAACGTAAATGACGTAAACGATTTTGCAATTTTAAGTTTTGATACCGATAAATTAACCGGAATAAAAGATGTAAATAGTAACAATATCTTCAGTATTTATCCTAATCCGGCTTCTAATTTCATTTATATTTCTAATTTGAACACTGATAATCAAATAATTACAATTATAAATTCAAAGGGAGAAATTGTAAAAAAATCAGAAACAAATAATCTTAATGAAATAAAAATTGATATATCAAAACTTGAAAACGGAATATATGTAATAACTACAGATAACAAATCAAGAAAGTTTATAGTTAAAAGATAAATTGTTTTTTTTTAAATCCTCAACAAAATGAGGTTTTAATATTTTTAAGATAAAAACATTGCAAATAAAAAAAATCTTATAATTTTGCAATAATTTTTAAATTCAGTAAAAATGAACGAAGAAGTTGAATTATATATGGAAGATGCTAAAGAACGCATGGATAAAGCCTTACTGCATCTTGAAGAAGAACTCGGAAAACTCAGAGCCGGAAAAGCATCTCCCTCAATGCTAAAAGACATCAAATTAGACTATTACGGACAGATAACTCCACTGACACAAATGGCTAACGTTGGTACTGCAGATGCCAGAACAATTGTTATTCAGCCTTGGGAAAAAAAGATGATTGGTGAAATTGAAAAAGCCATTTTAAAAGCAAATTTAGGATTTAACCCGGTAAATAATGGTGAAATTATCAGAATCGTTGTCCCCGAACTTACCGAAGAAAGAAGGCAGCACTTGTCAAAAATGGTTAAAACCGAAGGCGAAAATGCAAAAGTAGCGATTAGAAATATCAGAAGAGATACTATAACAGAAATTAAAAAATTGGAGAAAGATGGTCTTTCCGAAGATTTATCTAAAAACGTACAAGATGATGTTCAAAAATTAACAGATGATTATACATCTAAAATCAATAAAATTATTGAAGCTAAACAAAAGGAAATTATGAGTATTTAAAATGCACAACAAGTTGTCAGACAATGATTTAGTTATAAACAAAATATGTAAAAAAAGCTCTTTTAAGGAGCTTTTTATTTTTCTATAAGTTCAAAATCTAAATCGAGAATAGCAGAAAATCTTCTGCCTTCTTTTTCCATATCATAATCGTCTTTTTCAAAAAACCATTTAATTTTTACGTTGTTATCTGAAGAGAAATCTTTTATCAGAGAAAGAACTTTTGCAATTTGTTTTGCTGAGGCAGTATTAAAATAACTAAATCTAAACTGAAAAATAGTTTCTTTAAGCGGAGAATTTCCAAAATAGCCGGAAATCCAATCTAATACAGGGGTATAAAAATTTTGAGCATTTTCTGGCCACGAAGTAGCAACAAATTGAAATACTCCTTTAACAGGATTTAAAATAATTGCGGGTGTTTCTTCAGTTTTCTTTATTATTAGTGACTGCATACTTAATTATCTACAAATGTTAGTTTAAGATTAAATAATGAATATTTTTCATCTACATTAACGAAAAAATAGTTAAGAATGTTTTTACTTTTTAATCTCATTTCAATAAATCCCAATCCTGCATTTTGATCATCATCACTAAAATCAAACAACTGACGATTGTAAAAATCTTCCAAATCTTTTTGATTTAATGAATTCAAATATGTTAGTTTCTCGTTTATTTCATCAATATCATCTTTTAAAACGTAATTTACAGTATTCAAATAAAATACATTTTTCTTTTTGCTGATGTAAAAAATTCCGGGTGAATAATTTTTGTCCTGTATTTTTAGTTTACCGTGAAGAATAATATTTTGCAAAAGCTCTACCATTGAAGAAATTATTCTTTTTTTAAACCCAACATCTGAATATTTTTGTGATTTAAGAATTGAAATCAATCTGACAAGACTATCCTGTTCAAATAAATTACAGTATAAAATTAATATGTTTTCATCAATTATTTGTCGGTGAAGAGATTTTATGTAATCAAAAGTGTAAATAGTGCTTTGGCTGGTTTTTTCGGGAGCTTCGGGGTTCGTTTCTACATAAGAATGCATATAGATGAACGACTTATCGTCTGACAACTCCTTAAAATCATAAAACAACTTATTTCCGGATTTTCTGACAATTTCAATCAGCCCCAAACCGGCTCCGCCTTTTGAAGATATTTGACCGTCGTTAAGTATTTCAAGATAAAATTTAGTTAATTCACCTTCTGACAAACTGTTTAGTTTTTCTAATTTTTTTTCAAGCGGAGGTATATCTTCTTTGTTGATTATATTTCCGGTTGTAATAAAAAAAGTTGAACCGTTTTTTTGAATTGCAAAAAATGCCGTCTGAGCAAGGCTTTCGTCACTAAAATCCTGATGCCTGTTAATGTTTTGAATGCTCTCAACCATTATATGGAAAACTCTTTTTTTTGTTTTTCCTTTAATTTTGCTCTGAACAATATTCTTTTCTGCAAGAGATAAAATATAATTGGTTATCTCAGGATTAAACTCACCTCTATATATATAGTTCAAATCATCAACGTGAGTTTCGAACAAGAGGTCGTAAACGAAATTATGTGAGTTTTTTATTTCCATATAGTTAGTAGCTGACAAAAACTGAAGCCAATTTAATGCCAAAATAAAACAAAAAAATAAAAAAATGCAAATAATAATTAAAGAACTATTCAAACTAAAATTTAAAATAATTATCTTTTACTTGTCAAATATATGTTTTAAAGAAAAAATAAAATTCAAAAATTATAATCTTTGAGATATTTTTTTAATTGTTTTGTCTTTCCATTCTTTAAAATTACCTTCAATTATTTTTTCTCGTGCTTGTTTGACTAATTTTAAATAAAAAGCCAGGTTGTGAACAGAAGCGATTTGTGCAGCCAAACGTTCATTGGCAATTGTCAGATGTCTTAAATATGCTTTTGAGTATTCTTTATCAATCAATGATTCGGAGTTTTGTTCAATCGGAGTGAAATCATTTTTCCACTTAACATTTTTGATGTTAATAATACCTTCGCTTGTAAATAGCATACCATTTCTTGCGTTTCTTGTGGGCATAACGCAATCAAACATATCCACACCTCTGTCGATTGCTTCGAGTATATTTTCAGGTGTACCTACTCCCATCAGATATCTTGGCTTCTGATTTGGTAAAATGTCATTAACGACTTCTATCATTTCGTACATTTTTTCGGCAGGTTCACCAACCGAAAGCCCTCCGATTGCATATCCTACAGCATCAAAACGAGAAATAAATTCTGCTGATTTTTGTCTCAAATCATTATAGACGCTTCCCTGAACAATAGGAAAATATGCCTGTTTATATCCATATAAAGGTTCTGTCTTCAGGTAATGATTAAAACCTCTTTCTAACCAATGATGTGTCAATTCGAGAGACTTTGCGGCGTATATGTACTCGCAGGGGTATGGTGTACATTCATCTAATGCCATCATTATGTCTGAACCTATAATACGTTGAGTTTCAACGACATTTTCAGGTGTAAAAATATGTTTAGAACCGTCGATATGTGACTTAAAAACAGCTCCTTCTGTATTTAATTTTCTGATTTGAGACAATGAAAAAATCTGGTAACCACCGCTGTCAGTCAGAATTGCTTTGTCCCAGTTTATAAATTTGTGAAGTCCACCGGCATTTTTAATAACTTCTAATCCGGGACGTAAATATAAATGATAGGTATTGCCAAGAATTATTTGAGCTTTTACTTCTTCTTTCAATTCGTGTTGATGAACAGCTTTTACGGTACCAAGTGTGCCGACCGGCATAAAAATAGGTGTTTCAATAACTTGATGTTCTGTATGTAACAATCCGGCTCTTGCTTTTGTTTTTTGCGATGTACTTTTTATTTCAAAGTGCATAATTATTTTGCTGTTTTTATTTTAATTTGAATCTTAATCTAAAAATATCATTTTCATAAGTTGTCGTTGTTATCATAAAAACGGAACTTACTTTTAAAAAGCGTGGATTTACAGGGCTTTGCTGCTGATTTT
>DYKL01000236.1 GCA_020722645.1 Acetofilamentum sp.
CTCGTGGTTATCATTATTTTAGTCCTACGGACTATATTTATATCAGCATCTTAACCCGCATTATTCATAAATAATGCTGGCGATTAAGTACAACTAACAAATTTGTTTGTTTTTAAAACAACCAAATTTGAGTTGTTCTAAATCGGGGTTTCATAAATTACTACCCGCTATTCAACTTGCATTCATAAAATTTTTTTAATTTTTATGAATAATTCAGGTTAATATTGCGGAATAGAGCGTTATTTTTTATAAAACAAATCAATATAAACAGGTAAATGGTCGCTGTAACCACCGTGAAACTTGTATCCGATGTATGTTCTGAAGGGTTTGTATCCTACAAAATTCTCTTCTTTTTCAAGCAAAAATTCTGCGTCAAAAACGTGAGCATTTTCTTTTGCAGTATATAAATTAGCTTCGGTATTGAGCAAAGCACCTGAAACTATCATCTGGTCGAGTATTCCGGCTTCTCCTTGATATCTGTGAGAAAATTTTCCAACTTCTTCCTGAAGAAAATAAGAAAGATTGTAAAGTTCGTTAGATTTGATGTCTGTGAAATCCTTTAAGGCTCTTAAATTTTTTGTAACGCTGTTATTATCGGGGAAATCGTTTAAATCGCCCATAATAAATATTTTTGCATTTGAATTTGTTTTAAAAATAGAATCTACTGTATGTCTTAGAACATCGGCAACGAACATTCTTTTCGGCTCACTCTCTAACATTCCGCCCCATCGAGAGGGCCAATGATTTACAAAAATATGCAAAGTGTCTTTTTTGTTAGTTGTTCCGCAAACATATAAAATATCTCTTGTTTTTAAATCAGGGTCGTCAGGAAAGTTTATTCTTATGTTTTTTGAACTTATCGGATTAAATTTTTGGGGTAAATATAAAAATCCTACGTCAATCCCCCTTCTGTCAGGCGATTCGTAATGAATGATTTTATAATTAAAAATTTTCAAAGCCGACTGCTTTGTAATTCCTTCGAGTACATAAAGATTTTCAATTTCGCAAAGACCAATGATTTCAGGCGGGTCCCAACCTCCTACGGCAATAACAACTTTTGCAATATTTGATAATTTTTCGTAATATCTGCTTAATGTCCAGTATTTTTCACCGTCGGGTAAAAATTCGTTATCGTTTTTTAAGGTATCGTCAAAAGTATCAAAAAGATTTTCAACGTTATAGAACATTATTCTATAATCGCCCCGTTCAAAAAAAACAGTATCGGTTTTCAAATCATCTGAATCGGCAATTTTTTTTTGAGGATTGCAACTGAAAAGAAATATCAGACTAAAAATAGAAACAGCTAAAATGGCAATAAATTTTCTCATACTTGATTATTAATGTTGGAATTTACAAATATAAAAAGAAAAACAAAATTATTGCAATTTATTTAATGAATTAAATAAATCATTGAGTGAATTATCGTCCATATAATAAACGTCTCTTGGCTTGCTACCCTGAGCAGGACCAACTATTCCTGCAGCTTCGAGCTGATCCATAATCCTGCCTGCTCGATTATAACCGATTGCAAATTTTCTTTGTATCAAAGAAGTAGAGCCTTGCTGATTAATAACAATAATTCTGGCAGCTTCTTCAAACAACGGGTCGCGTTTTTTCAGATCAACATCACCGATAGAATTTTCGTCATCAATTTGAGGTTCGGGTAATTCAAAAGCTGTAGGATATTTTTGCTGTTGAGAAATATGCTCTACAATATCATTTAATTCAGGGGTGTCAATAAAAGCACATTGTAATCTTATTAAATCGCTTCCTCTTGATATTAACATATCGCCTCTACCGACAAGTTGATTTGCACCGGGGCTATCCAATATTGTTCTTGAATCTATCATTGAAGCCACTCTAAAAGCTATACGAACCGGAAAGTTCGCTTTAATAACACCTGTAATAATATTTGTAGATGGTCTTTGAGTTGCAACTATTAAATGAATACCAACAGCACGTGCTAATTGGGCAAGTCGGGCAAGAGGCAATTCAACTTCTTTGCCTGCTGTCATAATCAAATCAGCAAACTCATCAATAACTAATACAATATAAGGTAAAAAGTTATGTCCGTTATTGGGATTTAGTTGTCTGGCTACAAATTTTTCGTTATATTCCACTATATTTTTCACTTTTGCATCTTTTAGCAGCAGATAACGATTGTCCATCTCAATGTTCAGAGAATTTAAAGTGCTTACAACTTTTCTGTTGTCTGTAATAATAGGCTCTTCTTCGTCGGGTAATTTTGCTAGAAAGTGTTTTTCTATTGTTTCGTATAGGTTTAATTCAACTTTTTTAGGGTCAATCAGTACAAATTTTACATAAGCAGGGTGTTTTTTGTAAAGTATTGAAGTTATAATTGCATTTATACCGACGGATTTACCCTGTCCGGTTGCTCCTGCAACAAGCAAGTGAGGCATTTTTGTTAAATCGAATACATAAGTTTCGTTTGAAATTGTTTTGCCGATTGCAATAGGTAATTCGTATTTGCTTTTTTGAAATTTTACTGATGAAATAACAGATTTCATAGAAACTATCGAAGGATTTTGATTTGGAACTTCTATGCCGATAGTTCCGCGTCCGGGCATTGGTGCTATAATTCTTATACCTAATGCAGAAAGGCTAAGAGCAATATCGTCTTCAAGATTTTTAATTTTTGAAATTCTTACACCGGGAGCCGGAATTATTTCATATAATGTTACTGTCGGACCAACAGTAGCTTTAATTTTAATAATTTCTATTTTATAATTTTTGAGAGTTTCTACAATTTTATTCCTGTTTTCGAGAAGTTCTGCTTCTGATACTTCGGAATTTGGAACCGTGTGGTTTTTAAGGAGCGTTAAAGGCGGAAGTTTGTAATTTGACAATGTTTTTGTCGGGTCAAAATCTTCCAGTTCTTCTTGCTCTGTGAGTATGTCTTGATTTGTTTCTACTTGCAAGCTGTTTTTTAATTCGGGTTGATTTAGTCCGTTTTGATTGTTTTCCAATTCTTCTTCGTTATTCAATGTAGTTTTTTCGACTTCAAAACCTACTTCTTTGTTTTTATTGACAGGAATTTTTTCGCCGTTAGGTCCCAGAATAAACTCAATTTTATCAACTGCTTTATTGTTATTCGGAAGCTCTTTCATTGCTACTAAATCAGAAATATCAAGTTCAGTGCCGTTAAAATTTTCGTCTTTGTTTTCATCATTTATAAAATCGTCAAGTTCGTCTTCGGGTTCATCAACTTCAAAACCATCTTCTGCAGGTTTTTCCTTTTTCTTCCAGAATGAAACTGTTTCTTTTGTTTTAGCCCAGGCTTCTTTGATGTTTTTTATTTGAGTAAAGTTTTTGATAAAAGTCTTTGTCCATTCGTAAGAATTTTCAAATACGAAAAATACAAAAGTTAATGCCGAAATAAACAACAAAAATCCGGTACCGAATTTTCCAATAACGGAAGATACCCAATTTACAATTGCACAACCGAATGAACCTCCAAGATGAAAATATCTGTCCTGAAAAATAAATGAAAGGAATAAAGATGCCCAAACTATTATAAAAACAGTTTTCCAACTGAATGACTTGAAGTTTTTTATTTTGACTCCGAATAAATATAAAGCCCAGAGAGGGAAAATTATAATAAATCCAAAAGCAGAAATACCGAACCATTTATAAATAAAAGCTTTTGAAATAAAAGTTCCCATTTTGCCCATTGAATTTGCTGCTTTTTCTGGGTATGAAATTATTTTGAAAAAACCCATATCAAGCAAATTGCCGTCTTCTTGCCATGTAAACAGGAACGATACAAAGGCTATTAAAGAATAAACAGTAAAAAATAACAAGAAAATGCCCAGCAAAGACTTGAATTTTTCGTTCTTAAGAAAATTTTTTACCGATTTGGTTTCATTTTCAATAGCACTTTTAGGCGGTCTGCCTCTTTTCTTCTTAACTTCAACTTCTGACATAAATTTGTGTGTGTGTTTTAAAAAAAATGTGTTTTGACAACAAAACTTTACAAAAATATTATTTTTTATTATATCTGCAAAATAAACACATTATTAATAAAAGTTTTTTCTGTAAAGAATTTGTAAATTTAAGTAATGTGTTGATAATCAATGAATTGTTATAAAAGAAAAATATTGCAAAAAAAAAATTTATTACATTTTTCTTTGGCTGTCAGATAAATCGTAAATTTTATGTAAAATTTTCAAATCAATGTCTGATAAATCAATGTTTCTTCTTTTCATTACCTTTTTTGCGGTTTCAATAGCTTTTTCAATTTGGTATGTAATAAATCCGTGAGAGCCGCCCCACATAAACGAAGGTATAAAATTACGAGGAAATCCGCTTCCGTATATATTTGTACTTACTCCGACAACAGTTCCCGTGTTAAACATAGTATTGATGCCGCATTTTGAATGGTCGCCCATTATCAATCCGCAAAATTGCAATCCTGTCCTGACAAACCGCTGTTGTGCATAGTTCCATAATTTGACTTCTTCGTAGTTGTTTTTCAGATTTGAGTTGTTTGTTCCGGCTCCCAGATTGCACCATTCGCCAATAACAGAATTACCTAAAAATCCGTCGTGTGCTTTGTTTGAATAACCAAAAACAACGATGTTGTTTATTTCACCTCCGAATTTTGAAAAAGGACCTATTGTTGTGGGACCATAAATTATCGCACCGACTTTTAGCTGTGAGTGTTCGCAAAGAGCAAAACTCCCTCTGATTACGCAGTTTTCCATTACTTCGGCTTCTTTACCAATGTAAATATAACCGTCTTTGGCGTTTAAAACAGAACACTCAACAACAGCACCTTTTTCGATGAAAATATTTCGTTCATTAAATACTTTATTGGTCGGGCTTATAGCTTCGCTTATTCTATTTGATGTAAGCAGTAGAAAATCTTTTTGAATTTCGGTACCGTTTAAACTGAAAATATCCCACATATTCCCAATTTTTGAAACGTTTTCTTCGTATTCAACCGGACTTAATTTTGAAAGGTCTATATTTTCAATGTCTTGGGCTGATTCTTTGTCAATATTTGCAGCTATGAGAATATTTTGGCTTTTTAAATATGAATTTGCTTTTAAGGATTTAATATGTTCTGATAATTTTTTATCGGGTAAAAAAATGGAATTAATGATAATATTATCGTCTTCGATTCTGATAGGATATTTTTCTGAAAGATAATCTGCTGTTTTATAGGAAATTTCCGAGTTTAAATATTTTTGCCATTTTTTTTTGATTGTCAGAATCCCGATTCTGATTTCTGAAATTGGTCTAGTGTATGTTAAAGGCAGAAAATTCTTGAAGTCATTCTGATATTCAAATAAAATATAGTTCATTGTTATTCAATTTAGTAGTTAGTTATGTAATACAAAATCTTTGTGTTCAATATTCAACGATTTTACAATGCAAATATAATTTTTTTATTTTTTCTTTTTTATAATTTCAATCTGCTCATTGGAATTTGTTATCCTATCTTATTTAATCAATTGATATACAGACGTATCTAATTATAAGTCCAAGAAATCAAGATTAGAATAACAAGAAAAATAGTATTTAATTGACATTCAATAATTTGCTTATACTCTGTTTAAAAATCTACAAATTATTTTTTTTTTTTTGTAAAACATTTTATATTTGAAACAATTTTAACCTTAAAATATTATGTTATGAAA
>DYKL01000006.1:0-5726 GCA_020722645.1 Acetofilamentum sp.
AATGTGCCAATTTGATAATGTGCCAATTTGATAATGTGCCAATTTGATAATGTGCAGCTAATTGACTAATTAACTAATTGACTAATTAACGAATTTGCTAATTAACTAATTAACTAATTAAATAATTGGCTAATTAACGAATTAACGAATTGGCTAATTAAAAAAATTACTCACACTCGCATAATTCCGGATTTGATTTGCAAATTAAATCAAAATTTGTTTCAATTTCAAACATCATCAAATTTAATTCATTTGTATAATCTATAATTTCCTGATAATTTTCAAATTCAATTTCATTGTCCAAAAGTATAAATAATAAGTCTCTTTTTTCGGAAATATCATTCAAAATATTTTGAATAATCTGCAAATGTTCACTTCTGTTTGAATTCGAATTATCTAAATTTTGCTGAATGCAAGTTTGTTTTTTTGAATAATCAATTGATTTAGCTTGTGCAATATTTTTCGTTTCAAGCATAACTTTTTGATATTCAATGTATTTGTAATTGCTGTAAGAAACAGCATATTTTTCGGAAAAAGATTGAACATTTGAGCGACATAAATCACAATAACTATTTGAAGAATGAACAACTAATTTTTGCGAAAGTTCATTTGACTTATCATCAACAGGCATATTTTCAATTAAATCAATGTGTGGTTTAAAAAAAATCAAAAACAATTCATTTTCTATAGTTGAAATCCAATGTCTAGTTATTGTTGCTTCATCGGAATTGTATTCACGCGGTGGGAACTCATTTGATTTCATTTTTCTCAGAAAATCTTCCATTTTAACCGAATCTACGCCATTAGTGCCATAATTTTCGAGATAATACAAGGTCTCTACGTGTTCTCTGACACCTCTTAAAGAAGAATTACTTTCAAATTTCAAATTTGCTTGTGTTAAATATCTGTTGTACAATGGTTTAAACTCATTTTCGTATAACGGATTTCCTTCAAACTCTTTTGAAATAATTTTGAACGAATTTTTTAAATTCCAGAAATCCTGCAAAATAAGGAATAAATGAATAGTAAAATCCTCAGTAATTTTTGCTTTATAGTTAAGTTCGTAATTTGAAATATCTAACTGTAATTGAGCAAAAATATTCAGAAAATCAATCAGGCTTTTTTCCTGCAAATAAATATCACGGCTTACAACACCGTTTTTGTAATTATTTTCATTCTTTTCTGCACGAACTTTCAACATATCAAAATTTATTTCGTCTGAGATTTCAGCTTTATATTTTGAACGATAATTAACAGCCACCATATACGGCAAAAGTGGATAATTGACAATACTTTCTATAGTGCTTTTATCAATAACCGAACATTTTGAAGTATCAAAAAGTGCTGAAATACCTGTTGTGTCAAAATTAGAACTGATATAATAACTAGGTTGAAATAAAAAAATAGTAATTGAATGCAATTTTCGGTCAAAATTATTTTCTTCGTAAAAACGGATAGTTGATTCAAACTGGTATTGCTTTCCGGCAGCATCTTTTTGCATCATATTACCAATCTCCCCGACAACTTTCAGAGCGACATCTGTAGTTGTCAATGATGTAAAACCGGCGGCTGTTTGCAGTTGTGTAGCAATAAATTTGTAAATATCAGAACGGTTTTTATCAGAATAAATTGAAACCTGAATTTTTGCACCGATTGAATTATTTATTGAAGATACAGGCACATTATCAACTATCTTAATTACTTCCGGTTCAGAAGTTTGCACGTTTAATTCTCCTTTGTCGTCAGTTGTTACAATAAAATTGAATATCGGATATGTCAATTTGTCCAAATCGCCCATACCATCAAGCTGAGTTGTTACCATAATATTTTTAATCTGGTCGTTGTTTTTCTTTTTAAACATTGACTTTGAAGCCTCAGGATTTATTCTGTTTATTAGATAATTAAATTTCTGTGAATTAAACAGATACAAATCAGTAGAGACATATTGCCACTCGTTTGTAAAATCAAAATTCGTGTTTTTGTTATAAACCTTAACTGTTTTTATATACTGCTGAGCATTAAGCATATATGTGCAGCTAATTAAAAAAATAATTATTAACTTTTTCATTTTGAAAGGTTTTATAAATTTACATTTATGCTAAACAGCTTTTAAATTTTGTAATAAACAATGCCGATAGACTTTAAGTTTTGTATTGCAAACTTAGTGAGGCAATACAATTACTTAAAGCTTATCGGTATAAAATTTAAACGTATATTTAACAGTTTTACATCAGCATTAAGTTTTTTTATGAGTTGTTTTTATTAGTGCATTGTTAATAGTGCATAGTTGTTAGTGTATAGTTGATAACTCAAAAAAGGCGTCAGCCAACAATTTAACAATGAAACAATGAAATAATTTAACAATGAAACAATGAAATAATGAAACAATGAAATAATGAAACAATGAAACAATGAAATAATTTAACAATGAAACAATGAAATAATTTAACAATGAAACAATGAAACAATACCAATCGAAAACTCAATAACTATTCATACAATTTTTCTAGTTCTTTGGTAACAAAGCTCATTAATTCTTTAATATATTGTTCGCTGAAATCGAATTTGATTCCTGCAGCTTTATATAATTCCGGCAATGTTTTAGAGTAGCCTAATTTCAAAGCATTTTCGTAATTATCAAGAGTTTTTTCGGGATTATTTTTGTAGTTTCTCCAAATAGCAATTGCTCCTAACTGCGAAATAGCATATTCAATATAATAAAAAGGAACTTCAAAAATGTGCATTTGTTTTTGCCACAGACTTTTTGTAAAATCGTCTGTGTCGCTTCTATCAATAAGTTTAGAAGAGTATTCATTGAAAATTTTTGTCCATTCATTTTCTCTTTCTGTAACATTATGATTTGGATTTGTATATAACCATTGCTGAAATTTATCAATTGTAGCAACCCAGGGTAAAACAGAAATAACACCTTCAAGTTGATGAATTTTGGCACGTTTTAAATCATCTTTGTTGTCAAAAAACACATCCCAGTGTTCCATAGAAATCAATTCCATTGACATAGAAGCCAGTTCGGCAATTTCTGAGGGAGTATGTTTATATTCCGATAAATTCAGGTCTTTTGCCATAAAAGCGTGAATAGCGTGTCCGCCTTCGTGCATAATAGTTTCCAAATCACGGATATTTGAAGTTGCGTTCATAAAAATAAACGGAATGTTGCTAACCATAAGCGGATAATTGTAGCCACCCGGAGCTTTTCCTTTTCTTGAAGCCAAGTCTAAAAATCCTTTTTCGTTCATAGTTTTTAGGAAATCTCCGTATTTAGGTCTAACTTTTTTGAAACATAATATTGATTTTTCTATAAACTCGTCGATATTGTCAAAAACTTTCAAAGGTTCTTTGCCAGAAATATCTACTTCTAAATCCCAAGGTTTTAATACATTGAGAGCAAGTTTTTGTTTTCTGTGCAAAGTAATTTTTTCGACTATTGGCATAACTTGATTTTTGATTGTTTCGTCAAATTCAAGCACATTATCAACCGAATAATCAAATCTTTCGCGTTGGATATGTTTGAAATCGCGGAAATTATTAAAATCTGCATTTTGAGCGATTTTTGTTCGTTTTTCAATTAAATCGCTTAAAAGTTTGTTCAATTTTTCGGAATCTTGCAACCTTCTTTTGTTGATTAAAAAATAAATATTTTCTCTTACTTTACGGTCTTGGACTTTCAGATAATTAGCGGCTTGTTGCATTGTTAATTCTTTGTTGTCGTAATTAACAGTCATAGCACCTGAAATCTGTCCAAATTTTTGAGATAAAGTATCAACTTCCGACTCAAGTATAATATTTTCGGTTCTGAATAATTCCAAATTGTTCTTTAAAGAACGTTTCAGAATAAAATAATCATCTGATAACAGTTCAAAAAACTCATTTTCTGCTAATTGTTTATCTAAAATATTGCTAAATTCACTTATTTTAGGTTGTATTTCATTAACAAAATGTTCATAATGAGTTCTAAGTTGCTCATTTTCTGTATCGCAAGTCATTTTTATATATCTCCATGCAATATCTTCATCAATAAAAGCTGATAAATCACTGCGATTTTTAATCCAAATTTCAAGTTCATTAATGTTTGAAATTTTACGTTCTTTTAAATCTATAAAAAATGGTTCAATATCAGACCAATTGTTAATTTTTAAATTTGTTAAATCGAAATTCATAATATTAGTTTATAAAGTTAATAAAGAGACGTTGCATGCAACGTCTGTACCGTTTGTAATGTTTTTAGAGACATTGCATGCAATGTCTGTACTGTAAAAAAGTTCATAAAGTTTGCCCTGAAAGATGCTGTATAGTTATTGTATAAAATTCTCATTTAATGTTAAATTTTATAATAAAAAAAATAAATCTATAAATATTCATTTTTTATAATAAAGCCAACAATTTAAGAATTTTTACTTTAAAATTTTAAAAATATCGTATTTTTGCAAAAGTAAAATAAATTGATAAAAATTTTATAAAATTTTTGATATGCTCCAATCAATGACAGGATACGGTAAAGCAATTTTTGAAAACGAAAATCAAAAAATTGAAATTGAAATTAAGTCGCTCAACAGCAAGACATTAGACCTTAAAATCAAATATCCTAACATAACGGGCGAACAAGAAATGTTTATCAGAAATATAATCTCCGAAAAATTAAATCACGGTAAAATTGACTGTAACATAAATGTTATATGCAAAAACAATAAAGGTAAATTTAAAATTAACGAAAATGTTTTTGATAAATATTATAATCAAATCAATAAAGTTTTAGAAAAATACGATGAATTTTCAGACAAAAATAGTATTTATCAGTCCTTGTTGCTTCTACCTGAAATTATTGAAAGCGAAGAACAGGAAACCGAAGACTCTTGGATTCAAACAGAAAAGACATTTAACATTGCTATGGAAAAAATTATTAAATTCAGAAAACAGGAAGGGGAAGCAATTGCTAAGAGTTTGTTAATCAGTTTAGAAAAAATTTCATTCTTTTTAACGGAAGTTCCTGATTATGAACTTGAAAGAACTGATGGTCTGAAACAAAAATTAAGAAAATTATTTGAAGAAAATCAATTACTGATTGATTCTGATAGATTAGAAAGCGAAATGATTTATTATATTGAAAAATTTGACATCAGTGAAGAAAAAAGCAGACTTGCCAATCATTTGAAATATTTTAAAGAAACAATGAAAGAAGAGTTTTGTGGAAAAAAATTGTCTTTTATTTCACAGGAAATGGGCAGAGAAATCAATACACTTGGTTCAAAAGCCAATCATTTTGAAATTCAACGCCTTGTTGTTTTAATGAAAGATGAATTGGAAAAAATTAAAGAGCAAGTGCTGAATATATTATGAGACACGCCACGGCGTATCTGTACGAAAGGGTATGAAAGTTTTTAATTTATCATGTATTCGAATTTTCGGGATGAACGTTTATTTTTCACAAATTACATCATTCAAAATTGTATAAACATTATTTTATAACAATCTGTTTTTCATTTTAAATTATATAACAACCCAAAAATAATTCGTTAATTTTTCAATTAGTGTCATCCTGAGTGATAACGAAGGAAGCAAATTATTGATTTTCAATTATTTACCAATTTGTAGCTCGTATAAACATAATTCGCTGAATATTAACAAATTACTATGAAATATTCCTGACTATTGATATTACAATCTATTAATAATTTGACAAATAACGAATTGGCTAATTATCACATTAA
>DYKL01000006.1:5826-31544 GCA_020722645.1 Acetofilamentum sp.
CAAATTGGCTAATTGGCTAATTATCACATTAACAAATTGGCTAATTGGCTAATTATCACATTAACAAATTGGCTAATTGGCTAATTACCAAATTAACAAATTGGCTAATTGGCTAATTACCAAATTAACAAATTGGCTAATTGGCTAATTACCAAATTAGCTAATTAAAAAAATCCAATGTTAATTATAGTTTACGTCAAAGTTAAATATTCGTCAAATTTTCTATTTTATTTTTTTTTTCTGAAAAATATCCGTATCTTTGAAAACATTTTTCAAAAAAAATTGAAAATCATACACCCTAATTTATTAACTTTAAAACTTTACATTATGAGGAAATTATTATTATTTTTTTTAGGTTTGTTTATAGCCATAGCAAGCTATTCACAGCCAATTATCACCGCAATTGTTGATGGTGATTGTACTAACGGTACCCCCAAAGTGCTTGAAATATATGCAAACGGGACAGTTGATTTTAGTTTATTTTCTGTTCAAAATCAAACAAATGCAAATACTTCATGGGGAGGTCCTGTTGCTTTAACTTCATTAGGAACTGTAACAGATGATTTTGTATATGTATTTTATGATGCATCTGTGGATAATTTTGCAACTGAATTTCCCTCATCAGTTGGTAAAAATCAACTTGAAAATGCAGTAATAAATCTTAATGGAAACGACAGAATAAGAATTATTGAAACAGCTACAACAACTGTAATTGACCAATATGGTGAAGATGGTGTTGATGGCACTGGTACAGCATGGGAATATACTGATTCTTATGCCAAAAGAAACAACAGCACAGGACCCGATGCAGGATGGAATGTGTCTAATTGGACTTTCGGCGGTACTTCTGCCTTAAATGGAGGTGGAACTTGCCAAGGTGGCAGCACCTTTGAATCTATGATGGGCGGAATTGGAACTTATACAAACGGTGGTACTCCCCTAGAACCACAAATCTCAAATATCTCACATCTTCCAGCTAATCCAACTTCTTCTGAAAGTGTTGTTGTTTCTGCCACAATTACAGATGATGTTGCTGTTACAGGTGCTACTCTTTACTGGGCAACAACTACTCCGGTAACAACAGCCGATAATCCAACTACTATGAGTAATGGTGGTAGCGGAGATATTTATTCAGCTACAATCGGAGCACAAGCAAACGGTACAACTGTTCATTACATGATTGTTGCAACTGACGGAACATATACAACTACAACTTCTGAATATTCATATACTGTAACTGATCCTGTTACTGTCGATTGGTGTAATTTACAATATCCAAGTACAGGAACAATTAATTTAGGAGAAGATTATAACGTTTATGCACAAGCTTGGATAAATGGAGTTACAAGTGGGGCGGGTGCTACAACTGATTTACTTTGTTGGATTGGTTATAACACAGCAAATACAGATCCTTCTACTTGGACAAATTGGGTGCCTGCTACTTTTAATGTTCAGTCTGGTGAAAATGATGAGTTTATGGCAAATATTGGTACTGCTATCTCCTCAGCCGGTACTTATTATTATGCAAGCCGTTGGCAATATCAGAGTGGTACATATACTTATGGTGGATACAACGCAGGTGGCGGTGGATTTTGGGACGGAACTACAAATGTAAGCGGTGATTTAACCGTAAATTCACTTCCCACTCTTGATGTATTTTTCTCAGAATACAGCGAAGCAGGCTCTGGAAATACAAAATACATTGAAATTTATAACGGTTCAGGTTCTGATATAGATTTATCAACCGTAACAATTGAAGCCAAATTAGCATCTAATGGTGGTGCTTGGGGTAATACACTCACTTTCCCTTTAACAGGAACATTTGCCGCAAGTGATGTTTATTTAATTGCTAATTCAGGTTCTGTTCAAGAAATTTTAGACCTTGCAGACACAACAAGTAATATTACTTATTTTAATGGTAACGATGCATTAGGACTGTTTGTTAATGGTGTATTAGTTGATGTTATAGGTGTTCAGGGAGTTGATCCTGGTACAGGATGGGATGTAGCAGGTGTAACAAATGGTACTGCTGATCATACATTAGTAAGAAAATACCCTGATGTAACAACCGGAACAACTGACTGGGCAACTTCTGCCGGTACAGACGCAGCAAGTTCTCAATGGATTGTTCTTGATTATGATAATTATGCTTTTGCAGGTTGGCACGGATACGCAAAACCAGTTATTTCAAATATTTTAACTACTCCAAGCAACCCGACTTCAGTAGATGCTGTTACCGTAAATGCAGATGTTGTTGATTATGACGGAACAATATCTTCTGTTGTTTTATCTTGGGGTACTACACAAGGTGTTTATCCTAACGATATTACAATGAATGTTTCTACCGGTGACACTTATCAAACTGCAACTGATATTCCTGCTCAGACATTAGGAACTACTGTTTATTATATCATTACAGCTACTGACAATGATACACAAGTTACTGTTTCAGAAGAACAGTCATACACAGTAGGTTCTTTTACTTTACCAATAAATATTGCTATTACTATCGAAGCAGATACATTAGTTTTAATATATGATGATATTGTTTCAAATTTTAATGCTACAAATTACGTTCTTAATCCTAATACTGAAAATATAACATTTGGAACATCAGTACAATACAATGACACAACAATTATTCTTTTTGACCCTTCTGTTGATTTTACCGAAGATGTATTATTAGACACAATTTATGATTCATACAATAATACAAGTTATGTTTTCCATGCCGGAATTATGCCTTTAAGATTTTTAAATACAGCAAATACAGATATAATTGCAGGTGGCGAATTTGCTTCTTTTAAGGGAATTGTAACTGCTGATGACGAATATAATCAAGTATGGATTCAAGATACTTACACAGAAATGGGTGGTGTCTTAATTTATGATACTGATTTAGGTGATATGGTTGATGTTGGAGATAGTATCATTGTTTATGCAGAAAGAAGTATTTATAATGGTATGACTGAACTTGTAAATCCTTTTTTAATTAATATTGTAGGTACCGGATTGCCAACAGCGGCAATAATTTCAGGAGCAGAATTAGATTACAATTTATCCCAAGACAATGCAAATGCAGAAGTTTGGGAAGGACAATTTGTTTTTGCTGAAAATTTGATAATTGACAGTTTAAATTCCGGTTATTATGAATATTATGCTCACGATTGTGACGGAAATATCATTTGTATTGATGATGATGCTGATTACCATTATCAAAGCGGTTTTACTTTGACAACCGGCAATATGTATGACATTACAGGTGTTGTTACATTCTCAAACGGACATTATAAAATTAACCCAAGAGGATTAGATGACGCAACTCTTTTCACATTTACAGGTACTAATATTGAGTCACCAGAAACTCAGGTTGAAGGCACATTGGTTTATGCTGACACCAATAATACTGCTTTTGAATCATTCCAAGTAATGAAATTTGTTGTTAACGATATGGGTGGAGATGGTTTACCGACTGTAATTTCACAAGTTAGTGCTTATGCAGGTACAGCTAACACTGCTGATTTCACAAGTGACATTGATGGAGGTTTTATTACTTATGCAGATACAACTTTGATTAATTTTGGTGGAGATCCGGTTATCACTGCTAATTCTGTTGTAATGCCGATAGCATTAAATGATATGATTATTGCAGATAATTCCATTGTAGAATTTATTGTTTGGTTATGGTTAAATCCTGATGCAGTTGACGGAAGAATTATTCAGTTCGAAATTGCAACTACTCACGGTTTTGAAGTATTTAATCCATACTGTTATTCTTCTCCTTTACTCGCTACAATTGAAAATCCTGTTACCAGTGATGAATTTGAAATCGAAGGACCTGCTTCTATTTCTGAAATGAATACAAATGTAAATGTGTATCCAAATCCGGTTAATGATATTCTTAATTTCAACGGAGATATTCAATCTGTAGTATTGTATGATGTTTTAGGAAATATTATGGACACAGAATTCTTAAATTATTCAATAAATATGAGCGGTTTATCAGCCGGTTTATATGTTGCAAAAGTATATATGAATGACGGTTCTGTTATTTCTAAACAAATTATTAAAAAATAATATTTAAAAAAATCAATTTTAAAGAGGTCGATTATTATTTTAATCGACCTTTTTTTATTTTTGCAAAAAAAAATCATGGAGTTTTTCAAAAAAAACAACATTTTAATTACATTTACAATTTTTATTACCTTAGCATTATTAATTGTTTTATTTTTAATGATACAATTTGAAATTGAAAAAAAACATTTATTGATTATTCCTGTGTTTTTTTTAATAATATTCGGTTTTATTAAATTATACTCATATCAACTTGGTGAAAAAATTAAAAATGAATACGAAGCAAAAATCAAAAAAATTGAAAAAGGTGCAGATAAAGGATTATTAGAAGAATGGACAAAAAGAAAAACTCAGGAAATCGATCAGTTGAAAGCAAATGAACAATTCCGCAAAGAATTTATCGGAAATGTAGCCCACGAACTCAAAACGCCGATATTTAACATTCAGGGTTACATTGCCACATTACTTGAAGGTGCTATAAACGATACAAATGTAAATATAAAATATCTTGAAAGAAGTGATAAAAACGTTCAAAGACTTGTTGCAATAGTCAAAGATTTAGATATTATTTCAAAATTGGAAACCGGAACAATAACACCTCAGATGCAGGTATTCAACATCGTTCAAGTTATTAAGGAAGTTGTTGAAATTCTTGAGGTAAAATCCAATGAATACAATATCCAGATTGAATGCGATTTTAAAAATCAAACTGAGGTTTATGCTGACAAAGAGAAAATTACAGAAGTACTTCACAATTTAATTTTAAATTCTATTATTTACGGCAAAAAAAACGGTAAAACAGAAATATCTGTTAATGAAAAAAAGAAAAAAATCTTGATTTCCATAAAAGATAATGGCATAGGTATTGACGAAAAAGACCAAAAACATATATTTGAAAGGTTTTTCAGAGCAGATAAAAGCCGTTCTAGAGACAGAGGCGGCTCGGGATTGGGGCTTGCAATTGTAAAACATATTATAGATTCGCATAATCAGACAATCACGGTGGATAGCAAATTCGGAGAAGGGACGACTTTTACTTTTTCTCTTTCTAAACCAAAAGAAATCATAGAAAACAAGACTGTTGATAGTGCATAGTGCTTAGTGAATAGTGAATAGTTGTAAGTTAGACTCTACTAACTCATTAACTTTACAAACTTTAAGACCCTTACAAGGCAAGCTTTAAAAACTCTAAAAACTCTAAATAAAATTTTTATTATGAAACTATTACATTTTTTTCTGATTGCTGTAATTTTTATTGCATTTTCTTGCAATAATAAACAAAATCAGACAGAAACAAATCAAAAAGAGCAAGTAGAATTCAAATACAACACTCTTGATTTCAGCAAAGGAGTTATGACACCGGAAATATTATGGAGTTTCGGAAGAATCGGAGAGACAGAACTCTCACCCGACAATTCAAAGGTTTTGTTTACTTTAACACATTACAGTATTGAGCAAAACAAAAGCCGAAGGGACATTCATTTAATAAACCTTTCAGATAATTCAACAAGCCAAATTACAAATACCGACAATGGAGAATACAGCCCATTTTGGCGACCTGACGGCAAAAAAATCGCTTTCCTTGCTACTGACGAAAACAGCATTGTGCAAATTTGGGAAATTAACCCTGATGGTAGCGGATTGCAACAAGTTACAAAAGAAGATGCTTCTATTTCCAACTTTTTATATTCACCCGCATTAGATAAAATTTTATACACAAAAGATGTTAAGATAAGTAAATCAGCATCAGATATTTATCCTGATTTGCCACTTGCAGAAGCCCGAATCATTGATGACTTAATGTTCAGACATTGGGACGGTTGGGAAGATGGTTACTATTCTCACATTTTTGTGTCGGATTATGATGCCGAAAAATCAAGTGTTTCTGATGGAACTGACATTATGCCTGACGAACCTTATGATACACCAACCAAACCCTTTGGCGGTGTCGAAGAAATAACATTTAGCCCTGACGGAAAAAAAATTGCTTACACTTGTAAAAAAATGACAGGTATAAAATTTGCAACCAGCACTAACTCAGATATTTATATTTACGACATAGAAAAATCTATAACAACTAATATTTCTGACGGGAATTATGGTTTTGACAAATGCCCTGTTTTTTCAGAAAAAAGCGATAAAATTGCTTGGGAAAGTATGGAACGTGACGGATACGAAGCAGACAAAATCAGATTATTTGTTTACGACTTTAACACAAAAGAAATTACAGATTTCTCTACAGAATTTGACAATAATGTACATCAGCTTACTTGGGCAGAAGACGATAATAAAATTTATTTCATTTCGGCAACTAATGCAACGAATCAACTTTTTTCGATTGATTTGACAACAAAAGAAATAAAACAAATAACAGAAGGTATCCACGACTATACAGCATACAAAATAGCAGATAATTTTGCAATTGCTAACAGAATGTCAATGTCATCACCAGTCGAAATTTTTAAAATTGATTTGAAAACAGGCGAACAAAATCAAATAACTTTTGTAAACAAAGAAATATTAGATAAAATTAAACTTGGAAAAGTCGAAGAAAGATGGATGACTACTACCGACAACAAAAAGATGCATTCTTGGATTATTTATCCGCCCGATTTTGACCCAAACAAAACATATCCTGCTTTATTGTACTGTCAAGGTGGACCTCAATCAACCGTTAGTCAGTTTTTTTCGTATCGCTGGAATTTTCAGATGATGGCTGCAAATGGTTACATTGTCGTAGCACCTAACCGTAGAGGTGTTCCGGGGTTTGGACAGGAATGGAATGAGCAAATCAGTTTGGATTACGGCGGTCAGAACATGAAAGACTATTTGACAGCAATTGATGAAATGGCAAAAGAACCATACATTGATGAAAACCGACTTGGAGCAGTAGGTGCAAGTTACGGAGGATTTTCAATATATTGGCTTGCCGGAAATCACAATAAACGTTTCAAAGCTTTTATTGCACACGACGGAATGTTCAATTTTATTAGTATGTTCGGAACTACCGAAGAATTATGGTTCCCTTTGTGGGATATTGGCGGAACTTATTGGCAACCAAATGACAAAAATTGCTACAATGCATCACCTCATTTGTATGTCAAAAACTGGGATACTCCTATATTGATTTTTCAGGGTGGTAAAGATTTCAGAGTTACCGAATCACAAGCTTTTGAAGCATATACAGCAGCAAAAATGTTAGGTATAGATGCAAGATTAGTTCATTTCGAAAATGAAAATCATTGGGTACTCAAACCACAAAACGGAATTTTATGGCAACGTGAATTTTATGGCTGGTTGGATAAATATTTGAAATAAATCTGAGTAAAAAAAAAACTTTCAGAGTTGAAAGACCCTAAAATGTTATTTTTTAGTTTTGTTTGATGTCCTAACCAAACCACCGAAACGTATTTCGACTCCTTCGGGGTAGAAATAAAAATTGTCAGACACTTTTGAAATGTCTGACAATTTATTTTCAGCCCTGTCGGTGTCTTCACCTTACAGCGGAAGTTCACGAAATTTTTTATAAAAAATCATACCTAATCATTTGGCACTCAATCATATATAAAAGAATAGTGTCATAAAAAAATCTTATCTACATAACTTCCTGATTTTTAAATTTTTCGCAAGATATTATTTTTTTGATTACTAAAAAAATATTAGCCAAAAAAGTTTTATCTTGCCTACGTATTTTTGTTAAAAATGCATGTATTACTTGATATAACTGCAATAGACCCAAATTTAGTAGGTGAACTTCCGTTACAGTAATTTGTTCACTACCGAAAGGTCTTGTTACACTTTCGGGATACTAGA
Organism: Acetofilamentum sp.; assembly: GCA_020722645.1. GTDB lineage: Bacteria > Bacteroidota > Bacteroidia > Bacteroidales > JAFGUD01 > JAFGUD01. The sequence goes on from DYKL01000006.1 coordinate 13,714, forward strand.
TTATAACTGTTAAAACTTACTCATATCGCTGACAATGTTAAAAGCTTCGTAAAGAATATAGTCTTTTTCGAGTTTTTTAGACCAGTTGTCATATCTGTATTTGATAATAGTATCAGTTTTCATCATTTTTTTATCTTCCTGCAGGTAATTAAACTTAACGGGTATAGTTTTATTTGTTGCCTGATTATGCTTTTTCCTGAAATCACGTCTGTATTTTAAGTCTTCTCTGTATTTTTCAAGATTTAAAGAAATTTTTGTTTGATCGTTGTCTTCTTTCAAGTAATGAGCAAAGTCTTCTGTAACAATAAAAGCTGAATCGAATTTTGTACGGTTTTCGCTCCATTTTTTTAGAGAATCTAAATTGTATTTAGGCTTCCACAAATTGTAATCGAGAGCTTCGATTTCATCCCATGGAAGTGCATAATCAAAAGATTCTTCGTTAATGTCCATATATGTGTATGTTGTAATGAAAGATATATCAGCTTTAACGCCTTCTATTTGAGTTGAACCGCCGTTGATTCTGTAGAATTTTTGAATTGTCATCTTCAAAGCCCCTAATGGCTTTAGTTCAGGTGTTATTTGTGTTGCTTTATCCAAGTCGTAAATTTGTTGAACAGTCCCTTTACCAAGAGTTTGAGGTGTTCCGAAAATTACAGCACGATTGTAGTCCTGCAAAGCAGCAGCAAAAATTTCACTTGCCGAAGCACTAAATTGATTTGTGATAACCAATACATTTCCATCATATAAAATACTTGCATCTTTGTCTGACAATTGCTTTATGTCTCTTTCTCTTGTTCTTACTTGTACAATTGGACCTTGTTCAATAAAAAACCCTGCAATATCGACAACTTCCTGTAAAGAACCTCCGCCATTGTCTCTTAAATCAATAATAATTCCGTCTATGTCTTCTTTTTTCAGTTTAATCAGTTCTGCTTTGAAATCTCTTGCACAGCTTCTTCCTTCATTGTTTTGAAAGTTGATGTAAAAACTTGATAATTGTATATAAGCAATACGCGAATTATTTTCTTCATCAGTTAAAATAACACTTCTGACGTATGTGTCTTCAATAATGATTTTATCGCGGACAATAGTAATTTCTTTGATTGTTTCGTCAATTTTTTTGACAGTTAAGGTAACTTTTGTGCCTTTTTTACCTCTGATTAGTCTAACTGCATCATCAAGTCTCATATTACTGATACTGACAGGTTCTTCGCCTTCCTGAGCCACTTTCATAATTATGTCCCCTTCTTCCAATTCGCCTTGTTTCCACGCAGCACCACCGATGACAACTTCTGCAACTTTTGTTTCTCCGTATTTTTGAGTTAATGTAGCACCAATTCCTTCGAGTTCACCCGATATATGAATGTCAAAATCTTCTTTGTTTTTTGGAGCATAATATTCTGTATGAGGGTCTATACTTAAAGTAATTGCATTGATAAAAAGGGAAAAATAATCTTCTTTCCTTAATTTTAGAATTATTTCAAAATAATCATTATAATTTTTCAGAACAATTTCTCTTGCCTCTGCCTCGATTTGTTCAAGTGTTTTTTCTTCAACAATAGTATCTTTCTTTTCTTTTGCTCTTTCTTGTTTGAATAGAATATTGTCCATTTCCTGTAAAACTTCCATTTTGAGTATTTTTTCCCAATACATAAAGCGTTCAGCTTCATTTTTAGGAAAATCATATTCATCAGGTTCAATTGTAATATAATCATCTATTGAGAAATCAATAGGTTTTGATAATATTTTTGCCGGATATTCTTTAACTTCACTTTGACGTTTCATAATTATTTCGTATGATGATTCAAAAAAACTTATATCTTCTTTTCTAATATAATCGTCAATATTTTTTTTGGCTTTATTTAATTTTTTAAGGTCAGTCTGCAGCAAAAATCTTTTTGAGTAATCTAAATTTTCGATATATTTATCGAAAACCTTTACTGAAAGTTCATCATCGAAAACAACTTTTTCGTAGTGATTGGATTTCAGTAAATTGTATGTTAAACTCATTATAACCTTTTCTTTTTCAGATTCATTGAAAAAACAAGCTAACAATAAAGATGTGCTGAAAATAATTACAAATGGTATTAAAATTTTCTTCTTCATAACAAATTTTTATTAAATATTTATTCTGTATTACGTTGATAGCATTAAAAATGATGTGTTATTTTTAATAAATTAAGTTAAAAATTTAAAAAGTCTTTCCCTTGCTGAATTACAATGTCAGTTGGTACATTCTTTTGATTTATATTGTTAATTAAATCATATAAATTTTTATCAATATATTTATGACTTTCAATAAATGTTTTAACAGCTTCATAATCACCGTCTCCTTGCATAATAATAATGTCTTTTGTGAGTTTTTCTGTGGCTATTTTTATTTTTTCATAATCAATAATAATTTGATTTTTATCGTATTTAATTGCTTCATTTTCAACAAGATAGTTATAACAAACAAGATTAGAAACAGCATATTCGTTATTCATTCCAAATCTGATTAATCTGACTAAATCAACAACAAAAGTATAGTAATTTTCAATGATATTGTTTTCCAATTCATTAACTTCGTTCAACTTTTCAGCAAGGAACAAAGAAAGAGCGTAGTTTTTAATGTAACTTGAAACAGTATAATATTCTTTTAAGGCGTTTCTAACAGAACCTTTACCGTTCAAAGTGTTTCTTATTCCCAAGCTACCTGCCATTTCATACAAAATTGTATTAACAAAAAAAGCATTTGATGTAACCAAATTATTTTGCTCTTCTGTAAGGATTATTTCAGATATTGGTTTTGCAACCTCGTCAAATTTATATTCAATAGTATTTTTAAACTGAAGATTTTTAACACCTTGAGACATCTGAGTTTTAACATTAAGAGGTAAAACAACAGAAATCAGAGTTCCGCCTGTTTTTCCTGAGCCTCCGTAATATATAATGTCATAAACCGAAATGCTTGAATTACTGCCGGGTTCCTCTGCCCTGTACTGTTCTGGGACAGGTATCGCTTTTTGCAAAAATCTAAGCCATTTATTGTATTTGTGCATTTTTTCTGTCCAGATTTCATCTTTAATAAGCACAAAAGATTGATGTTCGGCTTTAAGGTTAAATAAAACATCGTCTAATATCTGAACAGGTCCAATAACAAAATCAATAGAATTTGACTGAAGTCTGACCCACATACTATCGCTTTTGGAATAATCGTCGGTTTTTAAATCAAGAGATCTTTGTTTAAGATATTCTGATAAATTTTCGTCGTCGGTATATTCAGCGGCTTTTAATAAATATTTTGAAATTGAATCTATATATTTTTCAAATTTTTCATGATAGGGTAAACAATATAAATTACCTTGTCCGTCTCTTCGGATAAAAGTATAATGACTTAATTTATTTGAATCGGAAAAATTATTGAATTCCTCAACAGTCATATCAGACGGATAAAAATTGCTGCCAAGAGGTTTGTTTGGAACACCTTCAATAAAAGGCTTGTTTTCATTAAATCTGTTCCAAGGTCCGAAATTATATACAAATTGTTTTTTTGTTTCTTCATCTTTTATTTCAGCAAGAAATTCTTTATAATTTTCGCAGTTTTCATAAAAAAACATACTGTCAATATAATCAGAAGCCAAAATCATACATTTTATAACTTCTTTGTTACTTTCGCTGAAATTGTCAATATCTGCCGTAAGGCTTACATAATGAACGATGTTGGAAGAAACTATATTAAAATTTTGATTATTTGTCTTGTTTTCGTTACAAGCAAATAAAAAAAACAAAATAACTATTGGTAAAAATTTAATTTTTCTCATTTTTGCATCTCTATTTTTTACAAAAATAAAAGAAGTTTTTTAATTATAAAAAAATACTGACTAAATGCGAATAATTTTTATGGGTACCCCCGAAATTTCGGTTCATTGTTTAGATAAAATAGACCGGAGTCATCATAAAATAGTTGCAGTAGTTACAGTCCCTGACAAACCCGCAGGCAGAGGACTGAAAATAAATAAATCTCCTGTAAAAGAATTTGCAGAAAACAGAGGTTTTGATGTTCTTCAACCCGAAAAATTAAAAGATGTTAATTTTATTAAACAATTAAAAAAATATAACGCTGATTTATTCGTAGTTGTCGCATTTAGAATGCTGCCAAAAGAAGTATGGTCCTTACCGAAAAAAGGGACGATAAATCTGCACGCTTCATTATTGCCTGATTACAGAGGTGCGGCACCAATTAATCACGCGATAATAAATGGAGAAAACAAAACAGGCGTAACGGTTTTTTTTATAGATGAACAGATTGATACAGGAAAAATTATCGAACAAAAAGAAATCGAAATTACAAAACAAGATAATGCAGGAACTTTGCACGATAAAATTATGGCAATTGGTGCTATATTACTTGTGGATACTATTACAAAAATCGAAGAAAACAAATTTGATGCTACAGAGCAAAATATATTAATTAATAATGTGCAACTAAAACCGGCTCCAAAAATCTTTAAGGAAAATTGTCGTATAAATTGGAATAACAAAGCTGAAAATATTTATAATTTTATAAGAGGTTTAAGTCCATATCCGGCTGCTTGGACAGAATTAAAATGTTCAGAAAAAATTTTAAATTTAAAAATTTTTGAGTGTTCTTATAAAATTGAAAATCACAAAACAGATACTGGTTCTGTATTTTTTGATAAAGAAACAATTACAATTACTTGTTCAGACGGTATTATAAAATTATTGAATATTCAGCTTGAAGGTAAAAAAAGAATGGATACTAAAGATTTTTTAAGAGGTTTTAAAACAAATGATTGCATAATTGTTTAAAATTTTACTATATTTGCAAAACATTTTTAACTCACAAAATAAATCTATAAAATGAAACATTTACTACTAATCGCATCAGCAATTTTTTTATTTAACAACATTTTTGCTCAATCAACGATAAATAATAAGGGTAAATACCAAAACATTTACATCAATTCACATGGTATGACAACAAATCTGCCAAAACAAAAAACAGAGCCGAAAGGCAGTGTTTATATGGTAGATGACTGGATGAACGGCACAATTTTATTGAAAGACTCATCATACATTTCAGGTTATCCATTCAAATATAACATGAGATCAAAATACTTAGAAATTAAAGATGATACCGACAGCATAAAAGTACTTTATTTTGCAAAAGTTGATCTTATTTTTTCTCAAACAGTTTTTGGCAACGAAATATACGAAAATTGTACAAATTATATTATGCAGTTTCCTGAATTCAGCGATTGTGAATTTGTTCAGGTTTTAGCTTTCGGACACGCAACATTATTAGACAAGCTTACATTAGAAATGATTGAAGCAAATTACAACACAGCCGTTGATGCCGGTGAAACAAGCGATACATATTTTGTAAAACATAATTACTACATTATAAAAAACAATCAACTGATTAAAATTAAAAAATCAAAAAGCTCAATAGTTAAAGCATTGAGCGATAAGGAAGAAGAAGTGAAAAATTACATTAAATTAAACAAACTGAATTTAAGAGAAACACAAAATATTGTAAGTGTAGTAAAATTTTATAACAGTTTGCATGAAGAAAAAACAAATTAGTTTTGAAATAGAGGAATATCTCAATATTTATGAGCTTAATGATACTGACAAAAAATTAGTTTACGAAGCTCAGGAAGCTACAAAATCTGCTTATGCTCCATACTCCAATTTTCAGGTAGGAGCAGCAGTATTGTTGGAAAACGGAGAAATTGTCAGAGGGAATAATCAGGAAAATTCAGCATATCCATCTGGTTTATGTGCCGAAAGAGTTGCATTGTTTTATGCAAATTCAAAATTTCCCAAAGTACCGGTAAAAGCAATAGCTATATGTGCATTTCATAACAAAAAATTCACATCTTCGCCAATTCCTCCTTGTGGAAGTTGCCGACAGGTTATGCTTGAAACTGAAATGAGGTTTGATTCACCAATCAGAGTTATAATGTACGGTTCTGGAAAAATTCAGGCAATAAACAGCATAAAAAATCTTTTGCCACTTAATTTTACTGGTGAAAATCTTAATAAATAAGAGTTTGTAAAGCTTGCCCTGAAAGGGTCTAAAAGCCTGCCCTGTAAGGGTCTATAAAGTAAATAGCTAATTATCAGTTTTTTATAAAACATAAATAACTATGTTATTTCGTAACAGTTACTAAGCATTTACTCATTCCAAGTGATTACTGAAATTCTCTTTTTGCCGTCCATTCTGACTGTCAAAGGTTTTTCGAATCTAACATGTTTTACATACTCGGTCTTTTGCACAATGCTTTGATTATTAAGGATATCCCAAGATAATATATCAATTTTATTATCGTGCTGCAAAGAAAAATATCCGACATTCATTGAAATGACGTTGTGAAAAAAATGAGAACCCGAAGAAGCATCAAGCGGGTAACCTTCAAGGCTTGTTTCAATAATAATTTTCGCATTTGAAATCTGAGGCCAAGTTACCGGAATACCAATCCAGCGGTCACGAGTGCCCCACCTGCCGGGACCTAACAAAATATATTTACGACCTTCTGCAACAAGTTTTTCGTTAATATCAGCAATTTGTTTTGCGATTAACGTAGTTTGAGTTTTATCAAAAGAATCTTTGTTTACAAAAATTATATCCGATAAATCGTCAATTTTTCCGTTACCCATTCCTTTTTCGGTATAAATTATAATTTTTTCTTTGTCAATCTTATCAAAATCAATGTTATAATCCTGAACGTTTCCAATCAAAGGTTTAATCTGTAATAAATAAAAAGAAGCTTTAAAATCTTTGTCTTTATTCAAATCAACTGCAAATTCAATTTCAACAGGGGAGCCCATTGCTTCTTTAACTATATCAAGTGTTGTTTGTATGGTTTCTGCAAGTGGTATGTAATTGTATTTCAAAATATTAGCAAAATTAACAATCCTTGGTCCTTGCTTATCAATTCCCGGACTAATTGTCAGATTATCAGGATTATAAACAGAAGCAAGATGAGTGAGAGTTTTATGTTTTTCGGCATCATAAATATCAAGTTTTTTTAAACCTGCATCTTCACTTTCAATTAAGTTTAATTTTTTATTTGGGTCTAAATCAACGGCATAAAAATGAACTTGAGAGTTGTCAATCAAATCTTTCATTGTGAAATTCTCAATTGTAGGGTATTTCGGACAAAATCTGTATGCTTTTTCGCCTTCGACAACATAACAACCAAGTCCAAGTGCCAGAACAGCAAAACCATCTTCTGGTTCAATATGTGAGAACGGATAATAATTGTATGATTGTGCAACTCCGCTCATATGCGGATAAAAATATTTATCGAATTTATTACCAACAACTTCCTGTAAAACAATCGCCATTTTTTCTTCTTCAATTTTATAATTGATTGCACTGATATAAGCTCTTGCTTTGTCTGAAAATACAGAAGAATAAACAAGTTTTATGGCAGTAAGAAGTTGCTCAAGTCTTATTTCAATATTTGGGTTATTGTTTGGCAATAAATAAGTTTCAAAAATGCCGGCAAAGGGTTGCATCAATGAATCTTCAAACAGTCCCGAAGACCTAACGGCGATAGGTTTGTCAAGTTTTGTCAAAACACTTCGCAATCTGTTTTTAAGTTCATCGGAAAGCTTTGATTTTACAAATTCTTTTTTCAAAACTTCGTAATCCTGACAATTAAAAACTATATCGTGTAAATTATTATTTTCAAGGAAAAGGTCGTACTCATCAGTTCCGATAATAAAAGTTCTTGGTGCTTTTATGTTAATTTCGGGATAGTATTTTGAAATTCCGAAGCTGTAAATTAAAGTATGAACAAATGCCAATCCTCTGCCTTTCCCTCCCAAAGCACCTGACGATAAAGCGATTATGTTGCTTTCGTCCATTATTTCGGTTTCTACAAAATCAATAATTTTACCTTTATTTTTTTCGTATTTCTGTTGTTTTACAGCTTCTATAAGATAAATTCTTAAATCTTCAAGGTTTTTGAAATCTTTTTCTTGTTTTGGAGCAATGGCTCTCGCTACATCAATTTCACCTCTTGCTGTAAGCCAAAGAGAAAAATGATTTCTGATAGCGTGATATCTTAAACTTTCAGCGGGAATGGTTTTCAAACGTTCTTCAAATTCGGTTAAATCTTTTGCAGTAACACCAATTTCCTTACCTGTTTCATCTTTATAAATAAAATCGCCGAATCCCATATTGTATTTTATTCGCTCTTTGATATCCAATGCTAGAGTTTCTGAATTTTTATAAATAAATGAACAATTAATTGCATCAGCTCTTTTTTTATTCTCAATATCCGAAGATTGAATAACTACGGGTAAATCAGGATTTTTTTGCTTAACGTAAGCGGCAAACTGAAAACCGGCATCTTCTGTCAAAGTATCATTTTTGTAAAATTTAACATCTGAAATTACGCTTAATAAATATTCGTTGTACTCATCAAAAATAGTCTTTGCTTCTTCAAAATTTGAAGCTAAAATTATTTTTGGTCGAACTCTTAACCGTAAAACTTTGTACAATTCATCGGCTGTGCTGACATCTTCAATTATTCTTCTGGTTTGTTCCATTACACTTCTGTACAAAAGCGGCAAATATCTGGAATAATATTTAGAACTGTCTTCGATTAAAAGGATTATCCTCGAAAGTCCTATTTTTGTGTCATTTGCGAGATTAACGCTGTCTTCAAGCAATTTTACCATTGTAAAAAATATTCTTGAATCACCATTCCACACAAAAAAATTATCAATATTATATTCGCTTTTTTTAATTTGTTCAAATGTCGAAATGTCTGTATTGTTGTTCAAAAGAAGAAAAATCGGAATATAGTTAAATTCTTCTTTGATTTGTCGGCTGATGGTTACAGGCATTTTTTTATCCATACCGACCATAATAATTACCAAATCGTAATGTTTAGAATAAAGTTTTTCAAAAGCTTCTTCGAAGGAAGAAACACCGGTAATTCTTGGAACGGAAGTCAAATTCAGTTTATAATAGTCACCAAGAATGTAATCTGAAAATTTACCTTCTCTTTCAATGCTGTATGCGTCGTATAAATTTGCAATCAGAAGTATTTCTTTGACTTTAAAAGGCATTAAGTCGTGAAAAATATCTCTGTCGTAATTGTTTTTGTACAAAAAATTTTGCAGTAATTTTCTTTTTCCGAGCAAAGTCTCTTGCGTGTTCTGAAATTTTTGTTTTAATCTTTCTTCGTTGAGATAATTACCAATGAATTTTTTACTTTTGATTCTGTTGATATAATCAGAAATAAGAGACGCAAGGTTGTTTATTAAATCGCGTTCTTCTTTCAAAAAAGGTCCTTCGTCAATAAAAGGAAATTCTTTATCATAAAAAACTTCGATAATTCCGTTTTTATCTTCTATTGTAGAAAATTCCTGCTTTTGCCTCCATTTTGTAATTACGAAATTGTTACTTCTGTATTCTTTGTCATCATATTTTATTCTGGCACAGGTATTTTCAGGATACTGCCATGCATTAGGAAGAATCAGCACAATTTGACGCAAAACGGTATTCAGGTCAGATTCTCCTTTCAGTATTTCGTTTGTTTTGTTAATACAAGATAATTCTTTTAAACGTTCTGTTTTTTCTGCAAGCAGTTTCTGAATATTTGAGTGGGTTTTGGTAACTTCTTCGTAACCTTCAATTACGTTTAAATATGCCGTAATTAGTGAAGATAAATTGTTTATTAAATCTTTTTCTTCTTTTAAAAACGGACCTATATCCTTAGCCGGTAATTCTTTACGATAAAAAATCTGAATTTTGCCCTCAGTATTATAAATTGTCTTAAAATCTTGCTCCAATAACCATTGAGAATCAGTAAAATCGTCGCTTGTAAATTCTTTATTCTTGTATGTGATTCTTGAACAGCTAAATTCAGGATATTTTAGAGCATTGGGGATTATTTTTGCAATTTCAGCTAAATTTTCTTCGTAAGATTTGTCAGTTTTTAAAATTTCATTAGTTTTATTGATACATTCCAGTTCCTTTTTTCTCTCAATGTTATCAGATGCAATTTTTTGAACAACATCTTTTGAAGTTGAAACATTACTTGTGCTTTTTACGATGTTAATAAAACCGGAAATTAAATTAGCAAGATTTTTGAGTAATTGTATTTCGTTTTCGTAATATGCTTCATCTTTTTCAGGAAAGCCTTTTAAATAAATAAATTCTACAATTCCAAGACCTCCTTCAATAGTATTAAAATTTTCTTTCAGTACTTTTTGAATTTGTGAACCGAAATCTTTATCAGTGCTCAGATATATTTTATTGTCAAAAGTAATTTTGGCAACTGCATAATCTGGATATTGCCACGCTTTGGGAAGCGATGAACATATTTTTTCCAATGAATCTTCAATTGATTTTGATGAAACTAAAAGTAAACTTGTTTGATCTATAAAATAAGCTTCTTTCAATTCTTTGTTGGTTCTGTCAATAAATGAATCAGTTGTATTATCAGAAAAATTATTGTTTAACAACAAACTGTTTAAATATCCGCTTAACAAAGTCGAAATATTTTCCAGCAATTCTCTTTCTGAATTTAAAAAAGGTCCTTCTTCCTTTTTCTCAAATTCTTTTGTGTAAAAAACATCTATTACACCGTGTCTGAAATCATTTGTTTCAAATGTCTCTTTCAAAATCCACTTTGTTTCTTTAAAATTCTTTGTAACAAAAACTTTATCGTTAAATTTTATTCTTGCAATTGCATCGTTGTGATGTATAAAGGCATTGGGCAAAATATAAGCTATTTTTTGTAAAGTTTCTTCAAAATTTTTCGAACTTTTGATAAGTTTAGCAACGTTATTTATACATGCTAATTGTTTAAAATGAATTTGATTTTCATTTAATATATCGTCAAAAATCAACTTACGGCTTTTTTTCTCCATATTTTAAATTATTGGATTTTTAAAGAAAGTTTTTTATTTTCGGGTTGAAAATAATGTTTTTTTTAGAAAAAATAATATTTTTGGAAATAATTTTTTTTTGAAAGACAAAAATATTTAAACAATAAATTATTTTTCCTTAAAAAAAAGACAAAAAATAATATTTTTCGATTAAAATTAAACTTTAAAATTTATAATATGAAAATATTTGCATTTACATTAATGATAATTTTGTTTTCATTATCATTATACACACAAGAGACTGAAAAAGAGAGCGATTTCGGTATAGATTTAGGGGCTGACTTTATGAGTCGATATATCTGGCGTGGTTCTCAATATGGTGGTGACTTACCGAGTTTACAACCCTGGACTAATTTGAGCTATAAAAATATAGAATTAGGCTTATGGGGGGCATATTCGCTTAATTTTTCCAACGTTTATCAGGAATTTGACACGTTTTTAAGCTATACATTTATAAAAGATATGTTTACGATACTTATGACAGATTATTATTTCCCGAGTTTTTATGCAGATTATAATTATTTGGACTATACTGCTGATTCAACAGGTCATATACTAGAAGCAACATTTAATTTTAACGGTACAGAAAAAATTCCGATATCTATACTTGGCGCTGTAAATTTTTATGGTGCAGATGCATTCAGATTAGAATCAAATCCCTCAAATTCAATGTTCAATCAAAAAATTGGCATACAATATTCAACTTATTTGGAATTGGGCTATTCAGCTACAATTAAAGACTTTGAATTATATGCTTTTGTAGGTGGAACAATCAATAAATTAAAAGAAGAAAATACATCAACAGGTTTTATCGGAGAAGAAGGATTCTACGGAACAGGTCCGGGGATAGTAAATACAGGATTTAATCTAACAAAAGAAATTGATATAACACCATCGTTTTCATTGCCGGTTCAATCTTCGCTGATTTTAAATCCACAGTCTAAAAATATTTTCTTTGTTTTCGGACTTAGTATTTAAAAAAAGATATTTGTCAAAAAAATTTTTCGTTTTAAAAAAAGAATTTTATATTTGAAAAAATTAAAAAACTAAAAATTTAAAAGTATGGAAAATTATTTCAAAAAAGTAAGAGAATACATCCTCGATTTAGAACTCACTATTGTAAGTGAAGACGAAACAAAACAAGTACTTGTTGTTTCAAAAGAAGAAGATGGCGTTGCTAATATGGTTATTGCAGTTGCTGATCCATTGGTAATTATTGAACAGGCTTTATTTACTATAAATACAGAAAACTCAGATATTTTTAAAAAATTACTAATGAAAAACAGAGATATTATTCACGGTGCAATGGTTCTTGATGACGAAGGTAAAACTGTCATTTTCAGGGATACACTTGAAATTAGCACGCTTGACAAAAACGAACTTGAAGCTACTGTTGAATCACTTTCTTTTCTTTTAAGTGAATTTGGCGATGAAATTTTAGGCTTTGTCAAATAAATAATATAAGTTGACAACGAAAAAAAGCCACGTATTGTGGCTTTTTTAATAAATAGAGCTAGTTCATAAAGTTCATTAAGTTGAAAGTTCATAAAGTATTAGCATTTCAATAGGTTTAAACCAATATCAATAATTCAATGTAGTTTAGTTAAAAAGTGAATAAAATGTGTTTATTTTCTGTTTTCGGTGCCCCCACTGAAAACTTGTCTTTCAATTCATTGAAAAGCTAACTAAGTAAACGACATTGGTAAATAATTTGTAAGTTATTGAGAGGTTATTTATCGACAAACTCAATAGATAATTGCAGGGCAGGCAAACAAAATCGACTTCGCTCGATCGAAAGTATAAAAAAGATGTTTGATTTTTTAATAGAATTAGATACAAAATTTTTTATTGCAATTAATTCGCTGAATTCTCCTTTTTTTGACAAAATAATGCACACCATTAGTGGTCAAATTATTTGGATTCCTTATTTTGTGACTATTATTTATCTTTTTTTTAAAAAGAAAAATTTTAAATTAGTAGTATTTGGAATAATATTTATTATTATTGCAGTTGGTTTGGCAGATTTTACATCAGTTCACGCTTTTAAAGAAGTTTTTAGACGATACAGACCTTGTCATAACGAGGCACTTAAAGATATTGTACATTTGGTAAAAAATCATTGCGGTGGTAAATACGGTTTCGTTTCGTCTCATTCTGCCAATTTTTTTTCTTTAGCAACATTTTCAAGTTTATTTATCAAAAATAAAATTTTTACTTTATTTGCATTTTTATTTGCTGTAATTGTTGCATACAGCAGAATTTATCTCGGAGTTCATTATCCGGGAGATGTTTTAGGAGGAGCAATACTTGGAATTTTTATAGGCACATTTGTGTTTTATGTTTTCAAAAAAATATTCAAACTGAAATAAAGCAACTCTTTTGATGTTTTTTTAATGCTCCATTAAAATATGAATCTTTAATATAAAAAATTTATGCCGGTAATTACATCAATATCAGGTATCAGAGGCACTATTGGCGGCTCTTTGAGTGACAGTTTAAACCCTCTTGAAATTGTAAAATTCACATCTGCATTTGGCAGTCTGATTCTGTCAAAAAACACTAAACAAACAAAACCTAAAGTTGTAATCGGCAGAGATGCTCGAATTTCTGGCGAAATGGTTGAATTATTAGTTAACGGAACTCTTCTGGCTATGGGAATTGATATTATAAACATAGGCTTGGCAACTACTCCCACTACCGAATTAGCTGTAATATATGAACAGGCAGACGGAGGAATTATTTTAACCGCAAGCCATAACCCAAAAAACTGGAACGCTTTAAAATTATTAAACAGCAAAGGCGAATTTCTGAGCCAAAAAGATGGCGAATTTGTTTTTAATCTTGCAAAAAATCCTGAAATATTAAACTATGCACAAGTTGAAAACATCGGTGAAATTATTTATGATTCCGAATATGTTTATAAACATATTGATTTAATAAAGGCAATACCATTAGTTGACATAGAAGCTATAAAACAGGCAAAATTTAAAGTTGCTATTGATTGTATAAATTCAGTCGGAGCTATTGCAGTACCATTACTGCTCAAACAACTCGGAGTGTCTGAAATTTACGAATTAAATTGTATTCCAAACGGAAATTTCGCACATAACCCGGAACCGTTACCTGAAAATTTGACAGAAATATCTGAAATGGTAAAACAAAAAGGTGCTGACGTTGGTTTTGTAGTTGACCCTGACGTGGACAGACTTGCAATTATTAACGAAGATGGAACTTTCTTTGGCGAAGAATATACATTGGTGGCAGTTGCAGATTATGTTTTGAGCTACACTAAAGGCAACACTGTTTCAAATTTATCATCATCAAGAGCTTTGGCTGATGTAACTAAAAAATATAAAGGTTCACATTTTTCTGCTGCTGTCGGAGAACTAAATGTTGTGGAAAAAATGAAAGAAGTTTCTGCTGTAATTGGCGGAGAGGGAAACGGAGGTGTCATTTATCCCCCACTCCACTACGGACGGAATGCTTTAATAGGCATAGCTCTTTTTTTGTCTCATCTTGCAAAATCAAAACTAAAAACATCTGAACTCAGACAAAAATACCCTGATTACAAAATCATTAAACTCAAAAAAAACATAGAAGGTTTAGATGTTGATAAATTACTTAACAAAATTGCTTTGGAATTTTCTGATTACAAGCCAATTACGATTGATGGAGTAAAAATTGACTTTGAAACAGGTTGGGTTCATATCCGTAAATCAAACACAGAACCAATTATCAGAATATATGCAGAAGCTTTAACAGAAGCCGAAGCAAAAAAATTGGCTGACTTAGTTACTTCAAAAATATAATATTTTTTTATCACATTATACATAAATATGAAAAATCATAAAATATATATAGTAATTTTTTTGTTTTCGATAATAACATCTTGTTATGAACAACAAAAATATCCGCCCGAACCAAGAATTGATTTTAGGATGATAGTTGTTGAAGACACTATAAATCCAGATTTAGGCAACAAAGAATTTATTCATTCTATATATTTTAAGATAATTGACGGAGATAATAATTTTGGTGTTGATACAACTGAAGAATATTATGATGATTCTTTGTACAAAGAAAATATTTTTATTGATATATATTATCAGGAAAACGGAAATATATACCCATTCCCAATATCCTTTGATGCAAACGGATTAGTGCCTGCTGTTCCGCCTGTTGGATTAAATGATTATTTTAAAGCTTTAATAATATATGATATAACTATTACTATTCCGTACACTTTTCCGGTAAGATATGAATTTTACGTTATTGACAGAGATTTCAACAAAAGTAATGTTCAGGTTACACCTTGGATTTATCCTGATTTTACAGGTGTAATCACTGACACCAACAATCTGATAATTGATTAAATCCTAATTTATGTTATATCTAATTATTGCTATTTTGCTTACAATAAGTTTAATTTTTGGAGTTGGTTGTACTACAAAAACAAATAACTCAAAAACAGAACAAATTATAAACCTCGACTCAACAACTATGTACGATAAAGAACACATTGAAAAAATGCTAAAAGCATTGTCGGTTTCAGAGCCACAAATTACAAATTCGATTGGTGCTATGTGCTATTCACCGGTTATGAAAGCTTCAAGTGCTGAATATATTTGTCCTGTATGCGGAGAAAAAACAATTTATTCTTATGAACACGCCGACTTTATATTAAACGAATTACCCTACATAAAAAGCAGTATTAAATCAATCACAAAAATTGACTGCAAATTAGACGAAATTCAATTTTGCAAAAACTGCTCTCCTAATATTGAAAATCCTGAATTATGTTTAACTGTAAATATTGATGGTTTAACTGAACATATAAGTTGCAATATTACATTTTCAGATATTATTCTGTTACAAGAATTTCTCAACGGAAGTCAAATTCATAAAGATGGTTATGATGCCGAAACCCCCTTAAAAAATCATTTGTATAGAATTGAAGAATTATTAGGTATAAAATTATAAAAAAGATTTATGTGGTATATTATTCTGATTATATTTCTTTTTGTAAGTTTAACAATTGGAGTTAGTTGTTAATCAAATAAATCTATAAAAAACAAAACCGAAATTATGCATAACTACCCAAAAGACAGCAATGAATTTGTTTCTAAAAAAGACATAGAGCAAATGTTAATCTCATTGTCTAAGTCTGACCCAAAAAATTTAGCTCCGGTTGGTGCTATGTGCTATAAAGTTGCTGCAACTCCTGATAGAATTGAGTATATTTGCCCTGTTTGCGGAGAAAAGACTCTTTATACAAGTGATATTAAAAATATTTATCAAAGAAATTTCACAAAAATTATTTATGAAGATTTACAACAAATGAGGCAAATTGTCAGTAAAATGCCAAAAATAGATTGTGTACTTGATGAAAGTCAATTATGCAAAAAATGTAGCCCTGATGTCGAAAATCCTGATTTATGTCTAATTATTAAAATTAAAGACGAAAAATTGCATAAAACGTGCAATATTTCTTTGATTGATATAGAATTGTTATATGAATTTTTAAGCGGACAAGAAATACACAGAACAAAATATGACAAAGAAGAACCGCTTAAAAATTATCAAAATCGAATTGAAGAATTATTAGGAATGTAAGTTATGGGTTGAATTTATTGGCAGATGAAGATCCTTTCAGGGCAGGCACATGCCAGAGGCAATTTGCCTCTGACTGGTGTTTTTCACCTGTCAGTAAAATTTCAACTTTAAATTCGCATTAGGAATAAATGAATAAACAGTAAAAATGTCAAAAATATCTGTATTAGCTCCGTCTTTTTTACCTGCAACTGCAGTTTTAGAAATAACCTACAAATGTAACCACAATTGTCTTTTCTGCTCCTGCCCTTGGGAAGCACCGAAAAGTAAATTCACAAAAGAAAAAGAATTGTCAATTGAAGAATGGAAAAATATCATCTCTATTTTGATGGAGAAAGGAATAGTAAACATTGCATTTTCAGGCGGAGAGCCACTAATGAAAAAAGGATTAGAAGAACTTATAGAATTTGCTTCAAATCTGAATGCCAGACATATCGAAACATCTGACGGACAACTCACAGAAACAATAAAACCACCAAATATTTACGTTATTTCAAACGGAGGTTTAATGAACGAAAAATTTCTTGACCTATGCCAAAAACATAACGTGATGTTAAGTATGAGCCTGCCCGGATTAAAAACATACAACTATCACACTAAAAGCGGCACACCCGAAAACATTTTACATTGGTTTGCTGAAGCCAAAAAAAGAGAAATTTCAACTACCGTAAATATTACAGCTACAAAAGTTAATTTATTTGAACTCTACGAAACTATATCAAATGCACTTATTGCAGGTGCTGATTTTTTACTGTTAAACAGATTTTTACCCGGCGGTCGCGGATTAAAACACAGAGACGAACTTTTTCTGAACAAAGACGAAACTAACAAAGCTCTTGAAATTGCTGAAGAAGTCCTATTAAAAGCAAATCGTAAAGGCAGCGTAGGTACTGAATTACCGCTGTGTCTGATAGATAAAAAAGATTACCGGAACCTAAAAATCGGCACTCAATGTTCAGCCGGAAAAGATTTTTTTGTAATTGACCCTTCGGGATACATCAGAGCATGTAACCATTCAGAACACCGACTTGCTCATTTCAACGAATATGAAAAATTAAAAACATATGAATATTGGAATAAATTTGTAATGAGGAATTATTTACCTGAAATGTGCAAAACTTGTCAGTACAGATTTGTTTGTGACGGTGGGTGCAGAGAAGCGGCACATATTTGCGGAGGCAATATAAATTCTCCCGACCCGCTTTTTAAAATTATTTAAGAGCTTAACGTTAACATTTTTTTTAAAATATGAGTCCGGTATAAAAACTCCCTCTTTTTTTAAGCTCGTATAAATGCGATAT
>DYKL01000237.1 GCA_020722645.1 Acetofilamentum sp.
TGCAGGTGTTTTCACCTGCAACCACTTACGAAAAAACTTGCGGATTTAAGGTTAAATATAAAAAATCTTCCAATTAAAATTATGATAAATGGGAAAATGGCATTATCAAATTGTTGAGGAAGAAAAGATAAAGCAGAAATAAATACAAGAACATTGAAGAAAGCAAAAATTAATATATATTTTTTTACGAACAGTTCAAATTTTTTCGAAAAAATTAAAAACGATATTATTAAATGTGTCGGAAAAGCCCAAAGAATATTCAGGTTGTTTTTTGTTGATACGTGGTCAGTTCCAAACCACATAATTAACATTATAACGCCTGCAAGTCCTGTGATTAGAAGCAAAAGAAAGTCGATAGTTTTGAAATTTTTCTGATACTTGAGCTCTAAAAATGAAATAACTGAAAGCAAAATGAACAAAAACCAAAAAAAGTTGACGGGATTAAAAAAAGGTTTTTTGCCAATTTTGAAATCAGATTTAATAAGGTATTTTCTGTCAAATCCCAATTTTTGTTCGCCTTGGGGAGTCGAAAGAACAGAATTTGTTATTACAGTGTCTATGTAATCGGGTAAAAACATTGCAGAATAATAGTCCAATTTTTTATCTGCAGGCATACCCAGTAATAAATTTATTCCGAATCGTGTCCACGGAATAGCTTGTAAATAAGGTGTTATAGCCTGTCGGTAAGTTTTGTCAATTTCTATTTGTGCAAAATTCAAACTGTCGCCGTAAATATTTTGAATAACATCTCTAACTCTTGTTGCACAATTGTCCATAAAAAAATCGTATTTGTAATATTTATTTTCGGGCAAAGCTTTCCATTTCAGAAAATCAAAGAGTTTCTGTTTTTTTTCGTAGCTCATGTTCAATTCAAACATATAAACATCGCGACCATCAGAAGAATATTCATGGATAAAACTGTTGTAGGATTCTAACGCCAGCATATAATCAAGTCGTCCTTTTATAAAGTTGGTATAAAAGTCGGGGTCTGAAAAATTAAATGTTCCGTAATGATATATGAAATTGACATTTGAGCTGTCATCAACAACCCAAATTGCGGTATGTCCAAAAGCCTGATATAATTCAACGCCCGGTGAACAGCTGAGAATGTAAATTTTTGAATTATTAGTGATTTTTTGAGAAAATGCGTTGAAAAAAAATGATATTAAAAAAAATGAAATTATTAGTATTTTTTTCATTTGCAAAATATTTGTAAATTTTACTAATTTGTTAATATAATTATTTGGTATTAAGATATTTAGTTAATCAATGTTCTTTTTTATTATCATCGCCATCAATATTTTCCGGATTATCTTCTTCATCGTTTACCATATCGGATTTGCTTAAAGAGTTTCTCATTCTGGTATCAGCTTGCATATTCATAAGATTTTCGTATTGGTTTATTGAAATTTTACCATCCATAAAAGCGGCTGAAATTGCTTTTTTTAATTTTTCTTCTGCTCTGATAAGGTCTGCTTTTGCTTTTTGAGTTTCTGCTTTTGCATTTTCAGTAAGAAGTTCAGCGTGAGTGTTTCTGCCAATTGAAATATCTGAAACGTCTATAGATAAAATATCGAACGCTGTATTCTGGTCTAACTTTTTTGCCTCAATTTTTTGAGCCAGCATAAATAAATTTTCCAAAACATCATAATGATTTTCTGAGATACCTATTTCTGTTGCAAGACTTTCGTTGATTCTTGCCAAAATAGTACTTTCTTCAGGGTTCCCGATGATGTATTTCAATTTTGCTCTTAATGTAACTTTAAGCCGCATCGAAACCTCAATGCCGTCTCTTGCAATGCCTCTGACTCTGTCTCCTTCAATAACCTTTGGGATAATTGCTTTTTCTACAATTTGAAAAACTTGATATCCTGCCAAATCAATGTCTGCAATATCTTGAAAATCAAAGTCTTTAAGATCTGCTTTTTTTGCAGCAATAAAAGCCTCAACTGTTTTATCCAAATTTCCTCCCGCCAGAAAATGTTCTGCAAGTTGATTAAATTCAACGATGAAACCTGAATTTTTTGCTTTTATTTTTGCTTTTACTACGTGAACAATATCTACACCCGTATGATACAATGTAGAAAGCTCTTCAAAAGTTGCAGAAATGCCTGTACTATAAACCAAAGTCAGAGCTTCAATTATTTTATCTATGTCAATTTTTGCCAGATATGCTTGCGCTAGCTGGTCAATAGATACTTCTACATGTGAATTGTAAGCTTTTATTTGTGCTTCTACTATTTTGTCAATATCTACTTTTGCAAGATAAAAATTTTCTAATTGTTTTACTTTTAGGTAAACTCCGGCTTTTCGGGAAACAATTAAATTATTAACAATTTTATCGGGCGGGATTTTTTGAAAATACATATTCAAAAATGCTCTTATGCCAACTCTTACGCCAGCAGTCCAAGCTTTAAACCATAAACCTACCGGAAATACATTTTTGAAAAAGAAAAAACTGAATGCAACTGCAATAATTACTATTGCAATTATTATTATAGCAGAAACAAAGTCAATGCCTTCCTCGTCTGAATCATTTGATTTTAAATCAGTTACATTGTCTGTATTGTTTGTCTCGTTTAGTTCTGTGTTTTGATTATTATCTTTATTGTCGTTTTTTGTAACTGTACATGCAGTAAAACTTATAAACAAAACAAATAAAAAAGCTATTAATTTGATTTTTTTCATTTGATATTTTTTTATATCAATAAATAATTTTTTAATGTTTATTTGATTTTGTAAATATTAGTAAAATAAACTTTACAAAGATAATAAAAAAAGATAATGTAACAAATTTATTATAAACAAGTTATCAACAATTTTTAATAAACATAGTAAGTTGTTGTTTGAAAATGTCTGATAATCAAAGATTTAAGCTGTGTTAGTTTAAAACATTTGAAAGTGGTACTTGATTGTCTCCTTTAAATGAAATAATGAAACAGTCTTTGTAACCAAGTTGAACAACTTTGTCTTTTAAATTTTTAGCTTCGTCAAATGATTTTGCGTTTCCGACCGAATAAATTACTAAGCCATTGTATATGTGAGTGTTTATTATATATACATCTTTTAGTCTTCCGAAATTTTCTTCTAAAGATTTATCCGACAAATAATCAGAGAATGCTCCAACCTGAATCCTGAAAATGACCTGATTACTGACTTTTGAATTTTGTTCTATTTTTTTCGCATTTTCAATAGTGGTTTTTTGTCCGTTGTTATAAGCAACAATTACAGCATCTGTAAATCCGTTCTGAATTACAGATGGTAGTTTGTTTTCAGCTTCGACGTAAGTATAATATGGTCCTACAAAATATTGAATTTTCCCGTCGTTTAGACTATTATGGTATATTTTACTCATATTTTTCAGTTCTGCAGATGTTTTTTTAGTACTGAAAGTTCCTAATTGAACAAAATAGATTAAATATTTTGTTGTTGTAATATCCTGAGATGCTACATAATTTGAATTATTGTTTGTGTTATTGTTTTGGTTATTTGAATAAGTTACACCACCGGTTCTGGTGCCGTTTACAAAGGTTACAATGTAAGCATCTTTGTATCCTTTTGATTTTAAGTCGTTTAGTGCATTTTGAGCTTGTGTTTTGTCTGTGTAATCACCAACCATAAATCTTTTTACTTCAGTTCCTGTTTGTGTTTCGTAATAAATAGGGTGATAACCTTTCAGTTCATTTAAAGGAAGCAGATATTTTGTTGCTCCCACCTGAACCCTGTATATTGTTCCCGGAGGTGTATAAGCAGGGTATGGAGTCGGATTTTCAAATGAATATGCCCATAAACCGTAAACGGTCGGTTGATTATTTTTTCCGTTGTTATTATCCTTATTATTGTCTTCAACAACAACAGGTTTGTTTTCCGGATTAAGCGGATATTTGTCTTTTCCGTCATTTACTCCATCTTTATCAGTATCTGCCAATAATGGATTGGTTTTCTTTTTTATTTCCTGAGCATCATTTAAACCGTCATTATCAGTATCAGCAAGCAAAGGATTGGTTTTATGTTTTATTTCTTCTGCATCATTTAGACCATCTCCATCTGTATCCAGATTATTTGGGTTTGTTCCGTTTGTAAGCTCTTCGGAATTTGATAATCCGTCTTTATCATCATCTTTGTCATCTTGGATAACAATATTTTTTGGTATTACAATAAAAGTATCAAGTCCAATCTGAACATTAAAACCGTTTTCTTGGAATTTTAGTGCGGTTATTATTTGTTCATTTGCCATTTCTAATGCTATGTACTTTTCATCTGCCCCTTTTTCGTTTGCTTGATTTAAATATTTTTTTGAATCATTAAAATAAACTTCTGCTTTATTGTCGAATTTTTTTATTTTCAGATATTCTTTTGATATTGTATCGGTTGTAGCATAATCATAAAAATGGTTTTTACGAATTTGATAAAGATTTGTATTTGCATTTATATATTTGTTAATTGCCAAAATTTTTAAACTTGTTTGCTGATTTACAATATCTTTTTTCTGGCTAATCAGTGTTCTTTTTTTCATAAAATCGGTTTCCTGTTCAATTTGATCATCAAATTCCTTTATTTTAGGGTCGAATTCAGATGATTTTTGTAAATCTGTGTTTCCGTTTTTCCCAAGTGTAAAGTATTGGATCAGTAAATCTTCTTCTTGTTGGTTGTATGAAATAATTTCATCAATTTTTGGTTCTCTTGGTGAGTATAAGAATTTATCTTTTCTGTAATCATAAGGTAGGTCAAGTAATGTATCATCTTTTAAGTCATATTTTTGTGCCAGTTTTTGAGTAAGTGGATTGTCGTTGTTGCAAACCCCAATTTTATACTCCATAAAAAGCAATTCTTTGTTTTCGAAATAAAAAGCATCATTTAATATGAAAGCTTTGTCTATCATACTGGCTCCGGTTGTCGAACCCTTAGCCATCAAAACAGAGTCTTCATAGTCTTTTTGGTATTTTGTCAGGTTTATCATTAAGCTAACGTTATTTTGTGGCTTGAAAGAATTAATTTTCGCCATATAAACATCTTTGATAATCTTATTTGCTCTAAAAGAATAATCTAACGCTTTAAGTTTATTTTCAGATGCCTTTTGCAGATATTTATACTCTTTTTTCTGATATTTTTTAATTTTGTTTTGTGCCAGCGGTAGCTCTTGTAATTTCAGATATCTTGCGGCTTTGTTATACAATGTGTCGCTTTTAATATGGTATTTCTGACCTTCGGCTTGTAAACTATATGCCTGATTCAATTTTTGAATCTCATCAACCGAAAAAGTGGAACTGAAATAACTTTTGTTTTTAAGAAATAAACTTTCGGGTTGAGCATAAATATTAGAATTTAATAAAAATAGGCTGATAATTAAAAATAGTCTGAATAAGGTTTTCATTGGCATAAAATTTTAATTTTTGTCAAATATGTTAAAAAAAATATTTATACAAAAATAAAAAGATAATTAGTATTGAAATAAATAGAATAAAAAATTTTTATTGATTTTATAAATGTTTAAGAAAAAAGGTCTTTAATTTTGCGGTTTCCGGCAATATTAAAGACCTTAAAATAATATAATACCTTAAATCCGTAAGTCTATACTTATATATCTGAAATTCAGTCAGG
>DYKL01000238.1 GCA_020722645.1 Acetofilamentum sp.
AATTATACCAAACATTAAAATTTGTTACCAACATTCTTTAATAAAAGAGCCAAAAAAAATAAAAATTCCATAACTTTATAGACCCTTTCAGTGCAAGCTTTAAACTTAGATGCTTACAACACAAGCTTTATAACTCCTGAACTAGCGAAGCGACTTCACGTAAGTAATTATGTGAATAATTCAGGTTAAAGAATTCGAAGTTCTCATAAGATTATTTTTATCCTCTACAATAATACCGTCTTTGAGTTTGATTGTTCTGTCTGACATAGAGGCAAGTTGTTCATCGTGAGTAACTATAACAAAAGTTTGATTCAATTCGTCACGAAGTTTGAAAAACAAGTTATGTAGTTCTACTTTATGTGTTGTGTCAAGGTTTCCTGATGGTTCATCGGCAAGAATAACATCAGGTTTGTTAATTAAAGCTCGGGCAACGGCAACTCTTTGTTGTTCACCGCCTGACAATTCGCTTGGTTTGTGAGTTAATCTGTGTCCCAAATTCAAAAAATCAAGTAGTTCTTTTGCTCTTTTTTGAGCCTCAGTTGCTGATAATCCGCTTATATAAGCAGGAATACAAACATTTTCGAGAGCATTGAATTCAGGTAAAAGATTATGAAATTGAAAAATAAATCCAATATGTTGATTTCTGAATTTTGATATTTTTTTATCATTCAGACTGCTTACATCTACATTATTAATAACAATTCTACCGCTGTCCTGTTTCAAAAGCGTGCCGATAATCTGTAAAATAGTAGTCTTACCTGCCCCACTCTTTCCAACTATTGTAACAAGTTCAGATTTTTGAATTTGAAGCGACACCTGTTTTAAAATCTGTAAATCACCGTAAAATTTATTAATATCTTCAACGACAATCATCTTAATTCTTATTTTTTTAAAAACAAAAGCAAAATATAGGTAATATATACACCCAGAAAAATTACACCTTTGTAGCGATTCATATATTTTTTCTTTAAAGGCAAAAAAGCAAAAAACAATAAAACTCCAATACCAATCATCCATAACTGGTCTTGCATAAAATTAAAATGTTCTTGGGCATCAATTTGAATAGGATGAATAAGAGCGGTAAGACCAAGAATAGCAAATATGTTAAATATGTTTGACCCTATAATATTACCAACAGAAATGTCGGTTTCTTTTTTTAATGCTGCAATAATTGAAGCAGTTAATTCGGGTAAACTAGTACCAACAGCTACTATTGTAATAGAAATTATTCTTTCGCTGACACCAAGCTCAGAAGCTAATTGACTTGCCCCCTGAACCAGAAAATCAGCACCTTTTGCCAAGCCAATTGCAGATACAGCTATTACAAGTATTGCAACAGGAATTGAGTATATCTTTTTTTCATCACTTTTTTCATCACCTTTCCCTGCTTTACTTTGTTTAAAGGAGTATCTGATTTCCCACCAAATATATGCTATAAGCGAGCCGAAAAAAATGACTCCTTCAATACGAGTCAGTTTATCATCGAACATAAAAACAAACAACATTATAGATGCAACCATCATAATAGGCCAATCTATTTTTATTGTTTGCTTTTTTACAAAAATGGGCAATATTATTATCGAAGCAGCTAAAACTAAGGCAATATTGGCAATATTTGAACCAACGACATTGCCGAGTGCTATTTCAGGCGAACCTTTGATAGCCGCCTGTAAGCTGACCAAAAGCTCTGGAGCAGATGTGCCAAAGGCAACAACCGTCATTCCGACAACAAGTTTTGATATACTGAAATACTTGGTTAATTCAACACTGCCTTTTACTAAATACTTGCCTCCAAGTAGCAAAAGCAATATGCCGCCTATTATTTTTAAAAATATTATTAACAATTATTTAATAGATTTAATTTATTTATAAAAAAGTTGTAATAGCAAAACTGATAAATAGACAAACTCAATAAACTATCCATAATACACTATTTGCTTTAAAAACTTGATGAACTAATTAGTGTCTGTTAATAAAGTGCCAAGCCTGCCCTGTAAGGGTCTATAAAGCTTGCCCAATAAGGGTCTAAAAAGCATGCCCTTTAAGAGTCTTATATTGAATATCAAATGCTAATACTTTATGAACTTTATGAACTAACTCTAATTATTATTTTTAACCCAATTTTTATATTTGAATTTACAACTGTGATATTGTTTGTCTATGTTTATATAAACTGCACTTTGCTGTTCTTTAACCCATTCGTCAAACACTTTATTGCTTTTATTTTTGACAGCCATATCCTGAATCAACAAATAATCGTCTTTCATATTTGCAACGTGTGCCGGAGTTTTCGATTCGAGATAATATATTCTGATAACGGTGTTTCCTGTAGCATCATAACCAACAATAGGTTTTGAAATTTCGCCGTTTTCCATATTCATTAAGTCATATTTCTGATAAAAAGGCAATTCATCAACAGTAAATTTTGAACTTCCTGTCATTTGATTATAAACTAAACCACCGTTGTTTTTTGTATCTTTATCCTCAGAAAACTCAGCTGCAACTTCTTTAAAAGTGCGGTTTTCTTCATTGATAAGTTTTAACAGAGAGTCTGCTTTTGAAACAGCTCTTTGCTGTGCTTCAACAGGAATAATTGGCTTTATCAAAATATGTCTTGTATTTACTCTTTCGCCTCTTCGCTCAATAAGTTGAATTATGTGATATCCAAACTGGCTTTTGATAATTTCCGATACTTCGCCAACATCAAGACTAAAAGCTGCTTTTGCATATTCGGGGTCAAGTTCACCTCTGCTTAAAAATCCAATTTCACCGCCATTTTTCTGAGATTGCTGGTCTTCTGAATACATTCTTGCCATTGACTCGAATTTCCTTTCACCGTTCACTATTTTTTGTCTTATTTCCTGCATTTTGTCTAAGGTAATCGCTTCTTCTTCTACTGTTAAATTCGGATAAACAATTATTTGTCTGAATTCATAGGTTATGTCAATTAATGGCAAACTGTCCTGATTTAAAGTTTTGTAATATTCAGCAACTTCGGCAGGCGTGGCAGTAATTTCCTCAACAATTTTTTGTTTCATTTTTTCTGCAACAAGCTGGTCTTTCAGGACTTTTTTCAAATCTTCTTTAATTTCGAATATACTTTTGTTGAGATAAGATTCCAATTCTGCCTGTCCGCCCATTTGCATAACAAAAATTTCTACCCTTGAATCAACCTGCATATCAAGCTCGCTTTCGGTAACTTCAATACTGTCTATTTTTGCCTGATTTACAAGTAATTTTTCAAGCAATAACTTTTCAAAAACCATACATCTTGCCTGAGGACTCGCTGAATTTCCTTCTGCAAGCCATTGAGCGTACATAGCCTCCACACTTGACTGAAGTATTATTTCGTCTCCTATTCGAGCTACAATCTGGTCAATTATTATTGTATCATTTTGTGAGAATAAACTTATACTGTTCAAAAACAGTATAAGTATTATAAATTTTCGCATAAAAAAGTTTATTTATATTATTTTAGAGCATTCTTTTTGATTTCTTCAAAAACTTCCTGATTGACAGTAATTTCAGCCTTGCTTCGTAAACTTTCAATCCATTGTTTTTCCAAAACATTCTGATAATCTGCTGTTACCAAGCCTTTTACATAATTCAAATTGTCTTTGATGTATATTATTTTTTTCATATCTTCCAATACAACAGTGTTTTGGTCAATTGTAATCTTGTTATCTTTATACATTTTTATAACTTCGTCAACAGCAACATTATCGCCTTCTTTAAAAACACCACTTTGTTCTAGTTGAATAAAATCGCCTTTTTTGTTAATTATTTCAACAATGTTAGAGTCGCTCAGATTCTTTTTGGTTTTACTTTTAAGTAATTTCAATGTTTTTTTGACAATTTTACTGTCATTGTATGAATATATGACTAAATTAAGTTTCTGATAATATTTGTTTTTGTTTTGTTCGAAGTAATTTTTAAGTCCGGTTGTGTCTTTTACAGCTTTTTCCCATACCATATCGTTTGTAATGTCAAACAAAAGTAATCCGTCGTGATATTCCTTAACCAAATACTTGAAATTTTCATTTTTTTCTGGCAACCTATTCAGTTCATATTCTTTGATTTCAAATTCAACAAAGTTTTTAAACATTTCATCAACCAGAATCTTCATTTCAGTGGGACGAGATGGTTTTTGATTTACAGCAATATATCTTGCAAAATCCAGATTTGTCAGTTGAACATCACCAAATGTAACTAAAACAGTGTTATCCCCTTCAAATTTGTCTTCTACCCAGTCAGCTTTAAAAATGGTACTGTCAAGACTTGTATAGAATTTATCAAGGCTTGAAACTTGTTTATAGTTATATTCTTTTTTCAGGTCTCTGATAATTTTTTCCTTAATAAGAGTATATTGGGGTTTTGTAGTAAGTTCTTTTTTTAATCTGTCGTGTTCCTGTTCGTAACTGCCAATAGTTTCTCTACCTGTAAGAAGGATAAAATGAACGCCAACCTGTGTTCTCACAGGACCGGTATAATCGCCGATTTTTTCAAGACCAAATGAGGCTTCTTCAAAAGGTCGCAACATTTTACCGGTAGTAAACCAGCCTAAATCGCCTCCTTTTGTTGCCGAAAATTTATCTTCGGAGTATGTTTTTGCGAGTTCTTCAAACGAAACGCCCGATTCCAATTCCTTCTGAATTTTTGAAACTGTTTCCCAAGCTTTTAAGCTGTCTTCTTCGGTTGGATTTTCTTGCAATCTTATATAAATATGCGATGCTTTTATTTTACCGGGTGAAGGTCTGATTCCTGTAACTTTCAGAATAAAATAGCTGTTATTTGCTAAAATAGGCTTAGAAAAGGCTCCAACTTTGTTTTCGTAAGCAAAATTTTCAAGATTGTATGGCATTGAAAATACTGGATTAAACCACGCATCTCCTTTGTCTTGTTTTACATTTTTTGCAGCCGAATATTCAATGGCAATTTTTTCAAAATCTTCACCTTTTGTTAGTTTCAGATAAGCTTCATTTGCTTTGTCGTAGGCTTTTAAAGTATCATTATTTTCGACTTTGAATAAAATATAACTGACTCTGACTTCTTTGGTGCTTCTGTCATAAGCTTGTTTAATAAGTTGCTCTTCATATTCTTCGTCAACAAAATAAGGTTCGGCAAGCTGAGACAGATATTTGTTGTATTCGTCATTAAATGATTTTGTTGTATCATAACCTAAACGTTCTGCTTCATATACTTTCAATTTAAAATTTATAAACAAATCCAGATACTCATCAATCTCTGTCGGGTCGTTTACTTTCAAATTGTTGTTTTTTAAATAAATTCGCTCAAACTCCTGATTGCTTATTTCATTTCCGTTTATTGTAAGCAAGGTTTTTTGCGAATAAGACTGAAAAGCTAATAAAACAATTCCTAAAAAGCTGATAATAATTCGTTTCATTGTAGTATAATTTTTAAATTTCAAATAAAATTTCGGCAAAAATATAAAGATTTTTGTTAAATAGAATTTTAATCTTTACCTTTTTAGCTTAAATATTTAAAAAAAAAAGGGTTCTTTATAAAAATGTGTTGGTATAACACAAAATGGATTAACTTTGCCGACAAAAAAACATGAGACAAGAAGAT
>DYKL01000007.1:0-22587 GCA_020722645.1 Acetofilamentum sp.
TTTTTTTGTTGTGATTTTCAATTATTTAATTTATTTTTGTTCAGGAATTGCTGCAAATATATTTTTATTTTTTGAAAAAAAACTTATATTTGAAAATTGAATCTAAACCCCAAAACTATGGAAAACTTGTCCCTGTCTGAAAAAACTATTTTTATTGTGGAGGACGAACTTTTGAACACCTTGCTTTTAGATAAGTATATAACAAAAACCGGTGCCCAAACGATCCACGCAAAAAATGGTCAGCACGCTGTTGATTACTGTAAAATCAACAATTCAATAGATTTAGTTTTAATGGATATTAAAATGCCGGTAATGGACGGCATACAAGCTACCAAATTAATTAAAAAATTCAGAAATATCCCTATAATTGCTCAAACTGCTTATGTTTCTGAATACGACGTTGATAATATTATGAAATCAGGATTTGACGATTATATTCAAAAACCTATCAACAAAGAAAAACTTTACGAAGTAATTGATAAATACCTGAAATAATTTTATGTTGCTTATTGTACTTGCTTTTTCGACTTTGCAATCATTATTGTCCGAAACCTTGTATTGAAAATTTGTCGCTAGCCTTCTCATACGCTTTGCGTCATTACGAGTCTTTGCGAAGTAATCTTAACCCCGATGCGGTTTTAACTAATTAGGGTCTGCTTCGCAAAGCCTCGCAGAGACGAAAAGGCAAGCGAAAAATGCAAGCAGCAAAACTTGGAGTTATTGTGGCTTTTAATACATAGTTTTAATCGAAATCAACTTTTTTTAACTATTTAAAATACAGTTATAAAACGTAATGTGTTTAAATATAAGGTTTTATGTTTCGGACAATAGTAATTTGCAATCTGAAAACAATAAAATCAACTTATTAATGAAATCGGATTTCTAATCCGAATTATCTATGTTATAATTACGAATTTCTGAAAACAATACCGTTATCATTTGTATCAATTACAATTTCGCTTTCTTTGTTTAAATTGCCACTTATTATATTTTTTGCCAAATCGTTGAGTATTTCTCTCTGTATCAATCTTTTAATAGGTCTTGCACCATATTGAGGTTCGTAACCTGCTGTTGCCAAATAATCTACAGCACTTTCTGAAATTGATATTTTCATTCCCAACTCTTTTACCATTTTTTGTACTATGCTGAATTGAATAGCAACAATCTGTCGAATCTCTTCTTTTGATAATGGTGTAAACATAATAATATCATCAACACGGTTGTAAAACTCAGGCGGTAGTGCCTTTTTCAAAAGGTCAATTACCTGATTTTCGGTTTTTGCAACTATTTCAGTTCTGTTTTTATCGGTCAGATTTTCCAAATTTTCCTGAATTATATGTGAGCCGATGTTCGATGTCATTATAATAATTGAGTTTTTGAAATCTACGGTTCTGCCTTTATTGTCGGTTAAACGTCCTTCGTCGAGTACCTGAAGTAAAATATTAAAAACATCTGGATGGGCTTTTTCAATTTCATCTAGTAAAACAACAGAATAAGGCTTTCTTCTGACTGCTTCTGTCAACTGACCGCCTTCGTCATAACCGACATACCCCGGAGGAGCTCCAATCAAGCGGGATACAGAATGCCTTTCCTGATATTCAGACATATCAATTCGTGTGATATAATTTTCGTTATCAAACAGAAATTCAGCCAAAGCCTTTGCAAGTTCTGTTTTCCCGACTCCTGTTGTTCCCACAAAAATAAACGAACCGAGCGGTTTCCTGCTGTCCTGTAGTCCTGCACGACTTCTGCGAACAGCATCAGACACAGCTTGAACAGCCTGATTTTGACCTACTACACGGTTCTGAAGTTCCTTTTCAAGATTCAGTAATTTTTCTTTTTCGCTCTGAATCATTTTTTGAACCGGTATTCCTGTCCATTTTGAAACTATCTGAGCAATATCCTCGTTGTCAATTTCTTCTTTAATCAAAGAATCATCACCCTGAATGCCAATGAGTTGTTTTTGTAAATTTTCAATAGTTGTTTCAACTTCTTTTATTTTTCCGTATCTGATTTCAGCAACAAGTCCGTAATTTCCTTCTCTTTCGGCTTTTTCGGCTTCAAATTTATAATTTTCAATTATTTCTTTATTTTTTTGAATTTGATTTATCAAATCTTTCTCTAATTGCCATTTAGCTTCGAGTTTACTTTTTTCTTGCTTTAATTCTGCGATATTTTTTTCGATAAAATCTAATTTTGTCTTATTTTTTTCGAGTTTAACAGCAGCTTTTTCTATTTCAAGCTGTCTGATTTTGCTGTTCAAAATATCAATCGGTAACGGAACAGAGTTCATCTCAATTCTTAATCTTGAAGCGGCTTCGTCAATAAGATCAATGGCTTTGTCGGGTAAAAATCTGTCTGTAATATATCTTTGCGAAAGCTCAACTGCGGCAATTATTGCATCGTCTGTAATTCTGACTTTGTGATGATTTTCGTACCTTTCTTTCAGTCCTCTCAAAATTGCAATTGCGTTTATTTTGTCTGGTTCCTGAACTAATATTTTCTGAAAACGCCTTTCTAAGGCTCTATCCGATTCAAAATATTTTTGATATTCGTTTAAAGTAGTCGCCCCAATAGCTCTAAGCTCACCTCTGGCAAGTGCAGGTTTAAGAATATTTGCGGCATCCATTGCCCCTTCGCTTTTGCCGGCACCAACTAAGGTGTGAATTTCGTCAATAAACAGAATAATTTCGCCGTCAGAAGTAACAACTTCTTTTATAACGGATTTTAGTCGTTCTTCAAACTCGCCTTTGTACTTTGCACCGGCAATCAACGCTCCCATATCCAAAGCAAAAATCTGTTTATTTTTGAGGTTTTCAGGCACATCACCTTTATATATTTTTTGTGCAATGCCTTCAACAATAGCTGTTTTTCCAACTCCCGGCTCACCAATCAGAACAGGGTTATTTTTAGTTCTTCTTGTTAAAATCTGCAAAACACGTCTGATTTCATCATCTCGACCGATTATAGGGTCTAATTTACCGTTTATTGCCATTTCATTGAGATTTATTGCATATTTGCTCAACGAATTGTAAGTTTCTTCGGCGGTCTGACTTTTAACTTTTTCGCCGCCACGCAAATCTTCAATAGCCAATTTCAGATTTTTTTCTGTTATTCCGTTGTCTTTTAAAATATTACTGACAGGGTCATTGACTGACAAAATACCAATCAATAAAAATTCAATTGAAACAAATTCATCACCGGACTTTTTTGCTGCTAATATTGCTTCTTGTAAGGCATTTGAAGCGTTTTTTGATAAATATTCTTCACCACCCTGAACTTTGGGGTATGATTTGTTGTGAGCTTCAACCAAATTAAGAATATTTTTTAGATTAGCACCCAATTTTTTGAAAATAAACTCACTTAATTTTTCATCTGCATTGACAGTTGATACAAATAAATGACCAAGTTCAACGGCTTGATTATCCAATTCTTTTGCTAAGGTAAACGCAGAATGAATTGCTTCCTGTGCTTTTATTGTAAAATTATCTAATTTCATATTGATTTATTATCGGGTTAAAATTACAAATAAATCATCAAAAAATTTGCCTTATTTAGATGTTTTTATACGTAATTGATTTACAGATAATTGTAAAATCATTTTGAGGTGTAAAAATGTCATATTTTGAACAAAAAACAAGACAATTTGTCATTATCGAAAATTATACTAACCTCCCCTATCTAAACTTTTTTGGAATTTGCAATCCAAAAACAACTGCATATCAGACAGTTAAATACATTCGGATTTCAAACCCGAATTTGCTTTACATTAAAAAAAATGACAAAAAAACCGTTTCCAAAAAATGAAAACGGTTATTAAATCAATTAACTTATTAAATTATTTGATAAATTTGGTTACAAATTCATCAATTACTTGTTTTAAGTTAGGTTCTCCGATTTCTTGTAAATCATAATAAACACGTGTATTGGGTTTATTAATTTTGATTATTCTGTTCAAATCAATTGGAGTACCAATTACAACTGCATCGCAAACTGTATTATTGATAGTTTTTTCCAAGTCAGCAACTTGTTGATCGCCGTAACCCATAGCAGGTAGAAGTGTGCCGATATTTGGATAAATTTTGAAAGTTTCAGCAAGTTTACCAACTACATAAGGACGAGGGTCAACCAATTCAGCAGCACCGAATTTCTTAGCGGCTACAACACCGGCACCAATTTTCATTTCACCGTGAGTTAAAGTTGGTCCGTCTTCTACAACCAAAACTCTCTTTCCTTTAATCAACGAAGGATTATCAACTTTGATAGGAGAAGCACCATCAACAACAATAGCTTTTGGATTAATTTTTTGAATATTGTCTCTTACAATTTGAATTTTTTTAGGTAATGCAGTTTCCATTTTATTGATAACAATTACATCAGCAATACGCATCATAGTTTCGCCCGGATAATAAGAAACTTCGTGACCGGCACGGTGTGGGTCAGCAACGCAAACTGTCAAATCGGGTTTAAAGAAAGGAAAGTCGTTATTTCCACCGTCCCAAAGGATAACATCACAACCTTGCGGGTCTTGTTCAGCAGCACGTAGAATGGCTTCATAATCAACACCTGCATAAATAACATTACCACGAACAACGTGTGGTTCATATTCTTCCATTTCTTCGATTGTACATTTGTGGAATTTAAGGTCTTCGACAGTAGCAAAACGTTGAACTTTTTGAGCCACTAAATCGCCATAAGGCATAGGGTGACGAACAGCAACAACTTTAAGACCTTTTTCCATCAATAATTCGATAATTCTACGTGAAGTTTGGCTTTTTCCGCAACCTGTACGAACAGCACCAACAGCAATAACAGGTTTTGTACTCTTAACCATAGTGTCTTTTGTTCCGATTAGAACGAAATCAGCACCGGCTGCGTTAACCTGTGCACTAATGTTCATAACTCTCAGGTAAGGAACATCACTGTATGCAAAAACGCATTGGTCAACTTTAAGGTCTTTGATTAGTCTGTCAAGTTCATCTTGAGAATAAATCGGTATTCCGGCTGGGTATAATTTACCTGCAAGTTCTGCAGGGTATTTACGACCGTCAATATCAGGAATTTGAGCGGCTGTAAATGCTACTACATTATAATTTTCATTGTCTCTAAAATAAGTGTTGAAATTGTGAAAATCTCTACCGGCTGCACCGATAATAATTACATTTTTTTTCATAACAGTTGTTATTTTTGAATTACTATAAAAAAATTGTACGGCAAATATAAAAGTTTAAAATTACTAACAAATTTTAATAAAAAATTTTAAGAAATTTTAGAATAGAACATTGATTATTAGCTAATTACAAAAAAATGTTTAATAACAACTTATCAGATGATATAAATCATATCGCAGTAATATTTTAATTGTTAGCTAATTATAATAGTTGTAAGCTCTGATAATTTTTATTAGTTCATTTAATTTATTATTATCTAACTCCGTAAAACTTTTACTGATTCCTGTTGCAACAAGAAAGCAATTAACATAAGGAAGGTAATTCTTTATATTTTGGGAATTTATCCCACTTGCAACAGCAACAGGGAAATCTTTGGCAAATTCCCTTATTTTAATAATCTTATCAAGATCGGCGGCAACGCCTGTTCCTTTGCCACTTGTTGTAATTATGTCCATATATTTTTTTGAAATATTGACAGCAGTTTCCAAATCATTAACTTTTGGTTGATATTTAAAATCAACTCCACCGAAATACAAACCTTTCCAGTTTCTTTGTTTTGCAATATCGTAAACCTTTTCAGGATATGTTTGATTTTCAGAGGTTTCATCAATATATGTATTATCAACCCATAAACCATTGATGTCTGGTAAAATTTCTTCCATCATTTGTAAAGGCGAATAATCTAAGCAATTGATACCAATCCACTTATCAGGAAAAAAATTTCTAATTTTATCGTATATTTCGAATAAATTTTCACAATCATCAAAATGATTAATTAAAAAAATACCGTCTGCACCTTCTTCAAATGCAATTTTGGAATTTCTTAAAGCCTGATTTTGATTTGCGACGTGAATTACAGGCAATAAAACCCGATAATTTTGAAAATGTTCTTCAAATTTCATAGTTCCAAAATTACGAATAATTTATATAAAAAACATACATTCAATTCATTTTTTTTACATTTGCCGCTATAATTTTGTATAATGTTAGGTTTGAAAAATATATCAATTTCTGAAAAAAGAACATTTTTTTTTCATTCGATATATTCAACAATTGACGGTATCTTATATGGAATATTGGCTTTGAATGAATTTGTTTTATTAAAAAGCCTGAAAGGTTCGGAATATCAGGTTGGTTTTTTGTTCCAACTGCCTGTTATTGTTCTGTTATTTTCAATTTTTTTTAACGAACTTATTAAAAGAACTCGTCATAAAAAAAGCTTTTTAAACATTTTTGTAATTATAACAAGATTACCTTTGCTGTTAATCTTGCTTTTCCCTTCAAATATCCAAGATGTTAAAATTTATCATCAATATTCATTTCTTCTGATACTTTTGATTTATTATTTTTCATCACCTATAATTCTGCCGATGATAAATCTGTTTTTAAAACAATCTTATACGCATGAAAATTTCGGCAAATACTATGGACTATCAACATCTATAAGCAAGATAGCGGCATTAATCAGCACTTTTTTGGCAGGTTTTATATTAGACATAAATCAGTATTTTTTCAGATATTTGTATCTGTTTATGGCAATTGCAGGAATAATTTCAATATTTATTTTAACAAGAATTGATTATCAAAACAGGATACCGGTTATAAAAAGAACATTATATAAATCAGCAGTAGATTCTTTAAAAAAATTCAAGGAAATTTTAACGACAAATAAGCCATTTCTGCACTTTCAGATAGGTTTTATGCTATACGGATTAGCGTATATGGGAACAAGCGGAGTGATTTCTATTTTTTTGAATAATGAATTAGGACTAAACTATTCATCATTAGCATTTTACAAAAACGGATGTAACACTATAAATTTTCTGCTTTTACCTTTTTTCGGAAAATTATTGGGAAAAACAGACCCAAGAAAATTTGCAGTTATAACATTTTCATCACTTGGATTTTTTCTGTTGTTTTTTTTAATAACAAATTATGTCAGAGCTTCATTTTCATTTTGGCAAGTTGAAGTTTATTACACATTAATAATTTCGTATATATTTTACGGAATTTTTTCAGCAACAATGGGTTTACTATGGTACATTGGCTCGGCATATTTTTGTAAAAACGATGAAGTTGCCGATTACCAATCCATTCATTTGTCATTAACAGGTTTCAGAGGCGCATTTGCTCCTTTAATAGGCATTTATTTTTATATGATATTAGATTTTTCCGGCGTTTTTGCAGCCGGAATTATATTTCTTGTTTTAGCTGTTTTAATGATGTTTTGGTCGATTAAAAAATTCAAACAATAAAACCTAAAAAAAAGAGTTTGTTTTTTGTTTAATAAAATTATAATTTAGCAGTCAAAAAAATATGATAACAGAAGCCCAGTATAAAGACTTAATTGAACGTCGAGATGCGTTAAGGAGGTATCTTTGACATTGAAAACAAAAAAAATATAATTGCCAAAAAAGAAGAACTGACTCACAAAAATGATTTTTGGGATAATCCCAAAGAAGCCGAAGTTTTATTTAAAGAAATCAGTATTTTAAAAAAATGGGTCAGCAATTTTGAAAAAGTTGATTCAAATGTTAGTGATTTGGAAGTATTATACGATTTTTTCAAAGAAGGTGAATCTACCGAAGAGGAAGTTGAAAAGCAGTATCAGATAGTTTTAAACTCGGTAGAAGAATTAGAACTTAAAAATATGCTTAGAAATGAAGAAGACTTTTTGGGAGCATATTTGAAAGTAAATGCAGGTGCCGGCGGAACAGAAAGTAACGACTGGGCAGAAATGCTTATGAGAATGTACATAAGATGGGGCGAAAGAAATGGTTATAAAGTAAAACAAATAGACTATCTTCCGGGCGATGTGGCAGGAATAAAAAGCGTAATATTGGAATTTGACGGCGAAATGGCTTATGGTTACCTGAAAAGCGAAACCGGCGTGCATCGTTTAGTGCGAATTTCTCCGTTTAATTCACAAGGTAAACGCCAGACGTCGTTTGCTTCAGTTTTTGTGTCCCCAATAATTGACGAATCAATCGAAATTGAAATTAGTCCTTCAGATTTGGAATGGGATACATTTCGCTCAGGAGGGGCAGGCGGGCAAAATGTCAATAAAGTAGAAACAGGTGTGAGGTTAAAACACATTCCTACAGGAATTATAGTTGAAAATACTGAAAGTCGCTCTCAATTACAAAACAAAGAAAATGCAATCAAAATATTAAAATCACATCTTTATGAAATTGAACTCCAGAAAAAACGAGAAAAAGAAGCAGAACAGGAAAAAAACAAAAAAAGAATAGAATGGGGTTCACAAATCAGAAATTACGTAATGCAACCATACAAATTAGTTAAAGATTTAAGAACAAATTATCAGGTTGGTGATGTAAATTCTGTTTTAGATGGCGAAATCAATGATTTTATAAAAGCTTTTTTAATGGAGTTTAATTATAGTTAGTTCATAAAGTTCATAAAGTTATGGAATTTTTATTTTTTTAATTTAGCATAAATTTGGGCTAAAAACCTGTCCCGAAGGGATCTAAATTAAAATCAACTCAACCTTTTAACTTTAAACTTGTCCTCCTGAGCGAAGTCGAAGGAAACTTTCAACTCCACATTATTTATAAATAATATGGGTTAAATAAAGAATTACTGAAAACTGGCAACTGGCAATATTTAGGCACAATTATTGAAATTAAAAGGAAACTATGTAGAAATTATGAAATTTAATCTCACAAAATTTTTAATTAAAAACTTAGAACTAAAAGAGAAGGAAGTAAAGATTTTTTTATTGCTTTTTTTTCATAGTTTTTTTGTAGGGTGGTTTATTGCCTTCTATTTTGCATCATCTAACTCCGAATTTATAGTTCAGTTTGGCAGCGAACAACTTCCTTTTGCATATATTGTAGCAGGGATAGCCGGATATTTGGTAAGTTCATTTTACTCATTTATTCAAAAAAAGATAAATACAAAAACTCTTTTTTCTGGAGCATTGATATTTATGTTTTTTATAAGCATCCTTGGACGTTTAGGACTAGATTTTTCTTTTATTTCTGCAAAATGGATTAGCGGTTTCGTTTTTATCTGGGCATGGCCCTTTATTTCATTATCAGGTATCGAATCAGGCGGTCTGGCACTCAGATTTTTAAATCTTATTCAAGTAAAAAGACTATTTGGATTATTCAATATGGGTGGTGTTCTTGCCGCTATTTTAAGCTATTTTGCAATTCCTCTACTTAAACCAATCATTGGTCATTTATTCGACTTACTAATTATCGGCGCAATTGGGCTAATAGTAAGCATATACTTGTTGTTCAGACTTTACAAATTAGACGGCACTCCCGAAGAAAGAAGCATTAATCAAGGACAAAAGGAACTTAATACCATTAAAAATATTTTTAAAGACAAATATATTATCTGGATATTTGCAGCAGCAACATTATCAATGGTAATTATTTACCTTACCGATTTTGGTTTTTTGGCAAGCGTAAAAATAAATATTGATTCTGCTGATGTTGCTCAATATTTAGCGATTGTTTACGGTGGTCTGAAAGTCGGAGAGCTTATAATCTCATACTATTCAAGAAGATTATTAACAAATTACGGCGTAAAACTGGGATTGACAATTTTGCCTATAACCGCAACACTTTTTGTAATTGCCGCAACCGTTTCGGGAATATTATTTGGTGTTAAAATTTTATTCTTGATACTGATGACACTTCTAAAATCGCTTGAAAGAATTTTAAGACGCGGTTTAGATGACCCTGCGTTCAATATATTGTACCAACCACTTGCCGATGAGCAAAAAATTGCAATACAATCTCGTGTCGGGGTTGTAATGCAAGTTGCCATTACAATAGCAGGGGCTATTCTTCTGGGCATCAATTACTTACTAACAAAAAACGGTAGCTCAAATCTGGAATACTTCCCATTATTGTTTTTACCAATTTTACTTTTATGGGTTTTTGTAGCAATTAAGCTATATAGCTCATACAAAGACAAAATCCGACAAATATTAGCCGAAATAAGCAAAGATAAAAGAAGAGGTACCGACCAATATCAGTATGGAAGCGAAATTCTTGGCAAACATTTAAAAGAAGATACTCACTTTGCTATTTCATTTTGCGCTACTACTTTATCAGAAATAAATCCAAAAATAATGGAGCCTTATGCTTCAAATCTTATAAAAGACTGTAATAATCCTTATTTTTTAAAAGTTGTTACTCAAAACATTGACCCAACTTGGAGAAGAAGGCTTTCAAAAAACATTGAAGACTCTTTGAGCAGTAATTTGCCTCCCGATGTCGAAAGAAGTGTTACATACTCAAAAAATAATTTGGATTACTCAAATATAAAAGATTCTATTACCGAAGAAGAAATAAATCAACGGCTTAGTACAAACAAAACCGGAGATAAACTTACAATTATTAAATACATCCACAAGCATATTTATAAACCAACCGAAGAAATTTTATTAAAACTGATTGATGACGACGATAAAATTGTTAAAATCTCTGCTATTAATTTAAGTTCCAACATTAAAACAGATAATGTTATAAAAAAAATCGTGAGTTTTCTGAATGATGTCGAATACAGACATATTGCCGCAAATTCACTGCTGGAATTAGGTAGCAAAGCACTTCCTCACCTTGAAAATCTTTTCAAAAACAATGCAGAAATTGAAGTGTTGCTAAAAGTTTTAGAAATTTATGCAAAAATTGGCACTGATGAAGCTAAAAAACTTATTGTCAAGCATATAAACTACCCAAACAGAGATGTTCAAATCTCAGTTATTTTTGCCTTATTCTATTGCAAATATCAGGCTGATGAAAACCAATTGCCAATCATAACTCACAAACTCGAAGAAATAATCGACAATATTTTATGGATTTATTCTGCAATGCAAGATATTGAGGGACAACATAATACTCTTAAATTATTTTTGGCATTAGATATGGAAAAAGAATTTTACTTCGATTTGATATTCTTACTTTTAAGTTTTCTATATGAACCAAGAATCATTACTCTTATTCAAAAAAATATAATCGGGAAGGATACGATTTTTGCATTGGAGATTATGGATAACTTTTTTGATTCTGATATTAAGAAACTTATCACGCCGATATTTGATGATATTACCCCTACTCAAAAATTAAAAAGACTTCATAACGTATTCCCGCAGCAAAAACTAAACCTGATTGACCGACTTAAAGATATTATTTTACAGGATTACAGCCGTTTAGAAACATGGACTTTGGCAAAAGCAATTGAAATGTTGGGGAAATTACACAAAAAAAACGCAAGTCAGAAGCATAACAATAATGATTTTGTGGATTATTCTGATATAAAAATCTGGAAAAAGGAAAGAATTCTCGTTACTTTGGACAAAATCAGACGAAGCGAAATTCCAGACGAAGTTTTTGTTGCTATGTATC
Organism: Acetofilamentum sp.; assembly: GCA_020722645.1. GTDB lineage: Bacteria > Bacteroidota > Bacteroidia > Bacteroidales > JAFGUD01 > JAFGUD01. Next base: position 11,555 of record DYKL01000007.1, read on the forward strand.
ATACTGATGAACTTATTTACACAACGGCTGCAAAAATTATTTTTGATGAAAATCCAATCAAATGTTTTGATTATCTGGCAAATATGTCAGTGCATAAACAACAATTGATGAACTTATTGTCCAATAACGAATTACTAATTGATGACAAAATAAAATATCTCAAAAGATTTCCATTGTTTTTCAATGTTCCCGAAAATTTATTACCAAGTTTAGCAATTCATTGCAAAATCAAAAAAGTTACAAAAGGAAATTTTCTTGATTTATTCGAAAATAATACCGAACATATTTTTATGATTATCAGAGGAATGCTTCAGTTTTCATCTTCGGACAATACTCAGAAAATTTTTGCAAAAAACGATATAATAATTCGCGGTCTGAATGTTGATAATTTTGCAACCAAACTTGAAGCTACTTCCGATTGTGCTATTATCAGCTTTAACAGGATTGCATTTTTCAACACAATAATCAGCAACAAAGAAATTGCACGACATCTGTTAGCTGATACCGAACAACTTACTTGGGTTTTAGACTAATTCCTTAAATTTTTTATTCTTTTTAACAACGGTGGATGTGAATATGAAAAAATAACTTTTAATGGATGTGGTGTCAAATTACTCAAATTATTGACAGATAACTTTTTAAGAGCATTTATTAAATCTTCATTCAAATTAAATTTTTTTGTAAAATTATCGGCTTGATATTCATTTTTTCTTGAAACATAATTCATAACCAATCCCGTAATAATCGAAACAGGTGTAAAAATTATCCCGAAAGCAATTAAAGCGATATGAAACTTAATTCCCTCTACACCTAATGCTTCGGAAATTTGAGGATATTTTACAAATAGAGAAAAAATGTACAAAATAACTCCGGTATTTAAAATCGAAACAATTGTGCCAATTATTGAATGTTTATGCTTATAATGACCTATTTCGTGAGCAAGTACTGCAACTATTTCATTTACAGTCATTTGTTCAATCAAAGTATCGTACAAAACAATCCTTTTTTTGGGTCCTAAACCTGTAAAATAAGCATTAGCTTTTGTTGAACGTTTTGAACCGTCTATCTGATAAATATTTTTCAGCTCAAAACCTGCTTTTTTTGAAAAATCTTCAATGGCAGTTCTTAATTCTCCTTCAGGCAGAGGTGTTTGTTTGTTAAATAGCGGAACTATTAAATTTGAATAAAACATAGCCATAAATATCGAAAAAAAACTAACTGTAATCCATGCATATAACCAGAACATTTCATTAGTCAATGTATAAAAATAAATAATCAAAGCCATAATACCGCCTCCCAAAATTACAGAAAGCAAAAACTCCTTGATTGTGTCGCCAATAAATGTCTTCTTTGTCGTTTTATTAAAACCGAATTTATTTTCTATTACAAATGTATCATAAATGTCAAAAGGAAAAGTAAGAATTTCATTGGCTATATATAAAATGCCAAAAAAAATTAAAGCTGTCATAACAGTACTTTGAGCAAAATTTGAGGCAATGCTGTCCACAAAAGCAAAACCCTGTAGAAAAAGCATCAACAAAATTATTATCAATGAAAATGTTGATGTTATTAATGAAAATCTTGTATTAATTTTTGTATATAACTGAGATTTTTTATACTTTTCGCTGTCATAAAATTCGTTCATTTCATCTGGTAACTCAAATTTTAAATTTTTTATGTTCAAATATTTTATTAGCAATGACAATAAATATTCAAATATAATAATTGCAACTATTACGGTAAACCAAATATTCATAAATACAAGTTGTAAAGGTATCAAGTTTTTTTGTTTAATTATTTAGTTTAGTCTATAAAGCCTGCCCTGTATGGGTCTGCAAAGGCAACTCACTGATTATCAGAAAATTATGATATTTTTTAAAACTTTGTTATGATATCGATAATCAGCTATTTGTGTTTACTAAGCTAATGTGTTTACTAAGCTAAAATGTTTATACTTTTTAGACTAGACTCATTATTTTATCGTAATTAACTCATTAGCTAATTGGCTAATTAACGAATTAACGAATTGACTAATTGGCTAAATGGCTAATTAACGAATTGACTAATTGGCTAATTAACGAATTAACGAATTGACTAATTGGCTAATTAACGAATTGACTAATTGGCTAATTAACTAATTAACTAATTGGCTAATTAACTAATTAACTAATTGGCTAATTAACTAATTGGCTAATTAACGAATTGACTAATTGGCTAATTAACGAATTGACTAATTGGCTAATTAACGAATTGACTAATTGGCTAATTAACGAATTAACGAATTGACTAATTGGCTAATTAACGAATTGACTAATTGGCTAATTAACGAATTAACGAATTGACTAATTGGCTAATTAACGAATTAACGAATTGACTAATTGACTAATTGGCTAATTAACGAATTAACGAATTGACTAATTGGCTAATTGGCTAATTAACGAATTTGCTAATTAATAAAAATTTTGCCAAAAATAAACATTTAACTTTTAAGGTATAAAAATATTTTTTTAAAAATATGAAATTATTTTAAAAATTATCGTTTTATAATAGACAGAAATGCAACTAATTTTTATTTAATTTGTCTTTTTTTTAAGTATAAACCGTTAAAATTTTTTTAAGTAAATGAAAAAAACCATAACACTGATTATAATTGCATTACAATCTTTAATTATATACGCTCAACTACCTTATAACGAAAGTTTTGAAACAGATTTAGGAATATGGACACAATCAATAAGCGATCAGTTTGACTGGACAAGAAATTCCGGACCAACTCCGACTTCTAATACCGGACCGGCGGTTGCTTCTAATGGAGACTGGTATTTATACATTGAAGCTACTGGACACAATAATCCTCCTGAAACTGCTATTATTGAAGCAAATTTTGATTTCAGCGGAACTACTTTGCCAATTCTCTCTTTCGATTATCACATGTGGGGCGAAGGAATGGGATATCTTCGAGTTTATGTATATGACGGCAGCTCTTGGACAGAAGTATGGAACCATCTCGAAAACTCCGGAAATTATTGGTTTAATGCAAAAATTTGTTTGGGTGATTACGCTGACAATGCAAATGTAAAAATCAGATTTATGGCTCAAACCAACTATTCTGAATTAAGCGACATCGCTATTGACAACATCAAAATTCGAGACTTCAGCATTCTTTCTATAAATCAAACTCCTGTTACCTGTGGTCAGTACTCTGACGGAACAATAGAAATTACACTAACCGGAGGCTTCTCTCCTTATGAATATTCAATTAACGATGGTATTGATTATACTTCAAACGCATCAACAACTTATACTTTTTCCGGATTACCCGGCGGAGACTATCCTGTTAAGGTCCGTGACGTTTCAGGATGTGTGTTAAGCGGGGGTAACATTAATGTTTATGAACCGGAAACGCCCGATATTACTACAAATAAATTAAACGTTAGCCCTTGTTCATACAGTACAAACGGTCAGATAGAAATTTTCGCTTCAGGTGACAATTCTCCATTTACTTATTCAATAAACGGATTTTCAGGACCTTTTCAGGTATCTAATACATTCACAAATCTTGATACAGGCAACTACCAAATAGCTGTAAGAAACACTCTCGGCTGTATTGCCTTAGCTAATGTTGTTTCTATTATAGCACCTGCTGATATTCTGATTATTGATGTAGAAACTCAAGATGTTTCTACTTGTTTCGGTGATTGCAACGGAGAAATTGAAATTTACGCAGGTGGTGGACACTCTCCTCTATCTTACTCTATCGACGAAGGTGTAAATTTTGACTATTCTACTTATTTTCCTGATTTATGTGAAGGCACATACAGAATAATAATTCAGGATAATTCCGGCTGCTTGGACACTACTGAATATTATACAATATCACAACCGGATTTGTTATCTTTTGTTGATGTTGATTCCGGTGATGTTACGGGATGTTTTGGTGATGAAAACGGTTATATTATAGCTCAGGCAACTGGCGGAACGGGGACAATACAATATTCAATTGACAATGGTTATATGTATTATAACGATGGAGATTTCAGCAATATATCTGCCGGTAATTATCATCTTGTCATTCGCGACCAAAACAACTGTTCGGCAGATTGGGGAATCATAACAATAGGACAACCCGATTTACTTTTGATAGATTCTGTTGTTACTATTGATATACAAGGTTGCTATGGAGATGCTGACGGACAAATTACTATTTATGATTCCGGCGGGACAGGTGCAAAATTATATTCTATCGACAATGGTGTTACTCTACAAGCATCAAATGTTTTCACTAACTTAGATGTAGGCGATTACTTTCCTTATGTAGTTGATGAAAACGGATGTGAAAGGACTTATTCGTCTGTTGAAATATCTCAACCTCAGCCATTAATTATTTCTAATGTTGCAACTTTTGATGTTTCTGATTGCTACGGTAGCAACACAGGTATGATTCAAATTTTCGCTTCACTAGGCAATGCTCCATACCAATATTCTATAGACGGAGGAACAACATATCAGTCAAGTTACTTATTCAGCGATTTAGTAGCAGGTGAGTATTATATTGCCGTAATTGATGACCACAGTTGCGAAATAATAGGCGACACTGTCATTATTGGTCAACCGGAACAGATTGTTGTTACAGATACTGTTGCTACTGATGTTTCCTGCTTTGGTGGAAATGATGGTACAATTTTCGTTGATGCTCAAGGCGGAACAGGAACTCTTATGTACTCAATAAACAACGGTCTGACTTTTCCTTTCAATGCCGGAAATTTAACATACCAATCTGCCGGAACTTATCAAATAATTGTCAAAGATGACAACGATTGCGAAGTTTCGGGAGGCACTCTTACTATAAATCAAGCTGATTCTCTGTCAATAGACTCAATTGGAGTCGTTGATGTAGAGCTTTGTTACGGAGATTCTACCGGTATTTTAACTTTATATGTATCCGGCGGAAATGCTCCTTTAAATTACTCAATTGATAACGGTTTCACAACTCAGACTTCAAATATTTTTACGAATTTACCTGCACGTACAGGTTATTTGCCTTTTGTTATTGACAATAACGGCTGTTTTGCAATGCATGACCCGATTACAATAACTCAACCTCCGCTAATGTTGGTTACAGGACAATCACATACAAATATTGACACCTGTCATGGTGTACCGGTTGGTACAATTACTATAACAACTTTCGGCGGTACCGGAATTAAATCCTATTCTATTGACAACGGAACAAATTACTACGAAAATGGCGGGTTCTTTGATAATCTCTATGCCGGTTCCTATCTGATTAAAGTTAAAGACCAAAACAACTGTATCGCTAACGGCTGGGAAGAGCCTATTTATGAGCCTGACACTCTTTTAATTGACAGTATAGTTTTTCATGATGTTGTTTGTCATAATCAGGGAAACGGTAGCATATATATCTATGCTTCCGGCGGACAACCGCAACTTTATTATTCAGTAAATGACGGTTATACTTTTTCACCTTCTTATCAGTTTTCCAATCTTCAACCCGGAGACTATGATATTCTTGTAAAAGATCAATACAATTGTCAGGTTTCTGACTTTGTCAGCATTATAGAGCCTCCTCAATTTTTCATTGATACAGTTATTTATGAAAATGTTCAAACATGTTACGGAGATAATACCGCTTCAATTACAATACAAGCAAGCGGAGGAATCCCTGATTTTTTGTACTCTTATACAAATATAACTACAGCATACACCTCTCCTTTTCAAGATACAAACGTTTTCGAGAATTTAAGTGCAGGAGCTTATTATATAACTGTTAAAGATGCCAATGGATGCACATTAACATCTACTTCTTTTAATATATCACAACCTTCGCAAGTTTTAATACAGGATTATGAATCTACAAATATTACATGCACAGGTCTAAACGATGGAACAATTACAATTTTTGGCTCCGGCGGTGTCGGAGGCTACGAATATTCTATTGATAATGAAAATACTTGGTTTGATAACGGAGGTGTATTTACAAATTTATACCCCGACGATTACATTATAAGCGTCAGAGATTCAAATAATTGTACTTGTCAATATAATATTACAGTAACAATTTATGAACCGAGCCAATTACAAATAGAATCTGTAACTCCATACAATCCTGAGTGTTACGGCTATTCAAACGGGCATATTTCTGTTTATGCAATTGGCGGAACAGGTCAATACACTTACATTTTAAATGATTTGGTTATACAACAGGAAAACGTTTTTGATTCATTACCCGAAGGACAATACTGGATAACTGTTTATGATGCAAATAATTGCGTAGCTCAAAGCGATACTGTTGAGCTGATAATGCCTGAAAACTATTCACAATATACCCCTTCTGTTACACAGGGGTGTTCTCCATTAGAAGTTTCTTTTAATCAAACATTTCAACAATATGCATATAAATGGATTTTTGGAGATGGAGATACTCTGACTTTTGCAAATCCGACACACGTATATGAAAATCATACTGAACAAAATGTTGTTTATGATTTAGAAGTTATAGTTTTTCACGGAAATTGCCGTGATACTTCTCACAGAGAGATTACTGTTTATTCTCAACCTAATTTGTATTTTTCAGTTGATACATCTATACATTATTATCCTGACACAACAGTTTTTATAACAAATCATACGACTAATTACGATAACTATTTCTGGGATTTTGGTGACGGACAAACCATAAGTTCTGTCTCTCCTATAAGCCATTCATATCATACATGCGGAAATTATGTCATGTCAATGATTGCAGAAAGCCAATGGAGCTGTGCCGACACTTTTGCTCTTGATATCATGATTACAGCCGTCGATCCGCAAGCTTCATTTTTAATAGATAATTTGAATGGTTGTGCACCTTTAGATGTTAATTTCACAAATCTTTCTGCTAATGCCCAAGAATACGAATGGTTTATTGATGATGTTTTAGTTAGTAATGAACAGAATCTTAATTACATTTTTGAACAAGCAGGTTATTTTTATATAGAATTAAACGCAAAAGGTTACTGTGAAAAAGAAAATTCAATACATAAAACTGTTGATGTATTTCCTGCTCCTATTGTGGATTTTGATGTAGAACCCGATACTGTTGCAGTTGGACAAGAAATTGCATATTTGAATTATACAACCGGTGCGGATTATTACAACTGGAATTTTGGAGACGGAGAATATTCAGCTGATGAATACCCAAGACGTTCTTATTCTCAACCCGGTACATACTCTGTTACTTTGCTTGCTATTTCTCAAAATGGATGCAGAGACAGTTTGACTTTTGAAAATGCAGTTTTTGTAAGTGATGATATGTATGTCGTTTTGCCTCCTTTTATTACACCGAACAACGATGGTGCGAACGATTTATTTATTCCTATTTATAATTTAGTAAGTGATTGCCGAATAGAAGTTTACAACAGACGTTGGCAATTAGTTTTCAAAACCGACGATTTTAAAACAATTTTCTGGGATGGTACAAAAAACGGAAAACCGCTTCCAATTGATGTTTATGTTTGGCGTGCAAGTGGAAGATACTCATCGGGGCAATATTTTGAGAAAATCGGAGAGGTTACTTTGTTAAGATAATTCAAAAAATAATTAAAGTTGCAGGTATTTATAAACTTCAAAAAAACCTGCAACTTGAAAACTATTAATGCAAATTAAATGTTGAAGTTTAACTGTCAGGTGGAAAACACATACCAGAGGCATTTGCCTCAATCAGTTGCCTGTCCTGAAAGAATCTTCACATGATTTAGGAATATGTACTAAATAATGTCTGTATTTCTTTGCGGCTCTTTATGAAAACCTTCGCGGTTCTCTGCGGTTAAATATTTGAATAATATTTTTTTACCGCAAAGAAACGCAAAGAAAGAAACGCAAAGTGCCGCTGAGATCGGACTATTTTTTTAAAACATATTCCTTAAAATAACACATAACAAGTTAATTTTAACATTATTTTTTCACCCTTTATTTGCATTATTACTTAAATTCAGGCAAAATAATGCCCAACAATTTTGCAATTTTTCGTGGAATATCAGTATTATCGAAATACCCTTCAAATTCTTCACTACCAACCCCAATTGCAAAAACAGGCACAGGTGTTCCTGAATGAGAATGAGAGGTCCAGCCTACACCGGCTCTATCGTTTAAAATCTCTATCCAAGCAATAGCTATCGGGTTGTTGCTTTCATATAATCCTTTAGTTATTTCAGTTTTATTAGCATTAAATTGTTCAAAAGCAGTTTCTAATTTTTGAAGTTCTGCTTTATCTAATGATTTTTTTTCAATTAATAAATAATTTTCTCCAATATCCAAAACATTTTCAAAAGAATTGATTTTTCCGGCGACAAATAAATTATTTAAAGTGTCCGAAAAAGTACTTAAAGACATTTTTTGATTAAAAAGTAATTTTAAAAATGTGTCATAACCTTGTTTATCACAACCAATCGAAACGCCGCCTGTTTCGTGGTCTGCAGTAACTACAATAAGAGTTTCGTCAGGGTGCAAAAGATAAAAATCATAAGCAACTTTAACAACTTCATCAAAATCAAGAATTTCATAAATAATTGTTGTTGCATCATTATCGTGAGCCGCCCAATCTATTTTACCACCTTCTACCATCATAAAAAAACCATTATCGCTAAAAAGAAGTTCTATTGCCTTTTTTGTAAAATCTGCCAAATTAAAAAAACCTTCTTTTTGGTCTATGGCATAAGGAAATTCTGCTTGCGATAATATATCGGGGGAATAGCATAAATATTTCTTGTCTTTGTCTTTAAAAGACATTATTTCATTGACATTATTACTGACAACATATCCGTATTTTTCAGTAATATCATAAACACTTTCCAATGTATTGTTTTCACCTTTATAATCAATAAAACCGCCGCCGCCGAAAAAATCAAAGTTACTTTTGTACAATTGCAATGCAATTTCATAGTATTGACTTCTTTTTTGTTGATGAGCATAAAAAACAGCCGGAGTTGCGTGATTAATTCCGACAGACGACAAAATACCGATTTTCATACCTTTCTTTTTGGCATAGTATGCAATTGAAAACAATGTGTCTTTGTGATTGCTTTTCAGTGAAATTGTCCCGATTGATGTTTTGAAACCCGTTGCTAAAGCTGTTCCTGCGGCGGCAGAACCGGTTACATATCTCGTTTCGGCATAAGTTGTTGATAAACCAACTACTGGAAAAGAACTTAAAGTCAGTTTTTTAACACCAATTTCGTTATCAAGCTGCGACAAATAGGCTTCGGTTAAATTTATATGAGACATTCCCATTCCGTCACCTATTAAAAAAAATACATATTTAGGCTTATTATCCTGACTTTGAGAAAAATTATCAAGTGGAAAACTTAATAATAAAAACATTGTTAAAACAAAAAAACACAATTTATTTTTCATTTTCGTAATTATTTATTTGTAATTTTTGGTTTAAAAATAAAAGTTGATGCAACTGCAATTATCAGTGCAAAAAAGAATGTAAGAATTCTTGATGTAATAATTTCTTCCATTCCGGTGCTTATCCAGATTATAGTAAACAACATTCCTGAAATAATCGTAATAACAACAGATATTGAATGGAATTTTTTCCAAAACATTGAAAACAAAATCACAACGGAAAAAGTTCCGCCTATACCTGCCCAAACATAGCTGACTAAAGTATAAATTAAATCAGAAGGTGAAATATATGCTAACAGTAAAGCAATTAAGGCTAATATTGCGGTTATAATTCTTGATAAAAACAAACCTTTTTTAGCTGAAATTTCTTTTTTTGATAAAGGTTTTATGATGTTTTCTGCAAGTTCGGTAGAAGATAAAATCAACAAAGAATCGGCAGTGGAAATCATAGCCGCAATTCCGCCTGTAATAAGGATTGCCGCCGGTATGGTCGGTAAAATTTTTAATATTACTTCGGGCATAATTTGTTCCGGATCTTCTATGCCTGTTGGTCCAAAAATTGCTATTCCAATCCAACCAATCATCAAAGCACCGATGTATGCGACTAAAGTCCATGCGATACCAATATTTCTTGCTAATTTTGATTGTTTTTCATCTTTTATTGCCATAAATCTTGTGGAAAGTTGTGGTTGTCCGCCTAAATACCCAAAAAACCATGAAAATCCTGCAAACATAACCAAGCCCGAAGTAAAACCGCCGCTAAAATCAAAAAAAGTAGTATAACTGCTGCCTGCTTTACTCAATGCCAATGATATGCTCGAAGCAAATACATCGGGATTATTTGCTATATAAAAAACACCGACAATTGGAGCTACAAAAAGAGTTATTATCATAATTATTGCTTGTATTACATCAGTATGAACAACACTCTGAAAGCCGCCATAAATAGTGTATGGAACAATAATTACAACTGTAATAAGCATGCCAATTTGAGACGAAATGCCAAACATTGACTCTAAAACTTTGCCTCCACCCAGAAATTGTGCACCTACATAAAAAAAGAAGAAAAATACAATTGTAAAGCTACTGACTATTCTGATTGTTTTTTCATCGGCAGCATGTTTCTTTGCTATGTAGTCAGTAAAAGTAGTGGCATCAAATTTAGAGGCTTCTTTATGCAGCTTAAAAGCAATAAAAACCCATGCCGAAATTATCCCGACAACACATCCAATAGCTGTCCAGACTTCGACCAAACCCGTTGCATAAGCCGCCCCCGGTAAGCCAAGCAAAGCCCAGGAAGATTCACCCGTTGCTCTTTCAGACAAAGCAGCTTTCCAGCCTTTTAAATTTCTGCCTGCAATTGCAAAATCTTTATTTGATTTGACCTTTCTTCCGTTATATATACCCCACAAAACCAACAATGAAAGGTAAACAATCATTACAATTAAAATTTGAGTATTTGTTGCCATAATATATAAATTTTTCGGGTTGTTTTTTCAGCCATTTCAGGTGTCCTCACCTGAAATTTTTTTTCAGCCATTTCAGGTGTCCTCACCTGAAAACCAAGACCAAATTTTTTTTCAGCCATTTCAGGTGTCCTCACCTGAAAACCAAGACCAAATTTT